>CAIMLX010000138.1 GCA_903842455.1 uncultured Hyphomicrobiales bacterium
AGCCACAGCGTCACCTGACGGCTCTGCCCAGCGGTCATGGGGCCGAGTTCGAGCGCCGCCATCCCGGTGGAGGTCTTGGTGACCCTGACCTTCTCACCATCGACGGTGGCGAGGAGGGCTCCCGGGACGGTCAGTGCCACATCGTCGGCGGCGTTCGCACTGGTGATCGAGCCGCTGACGGTGCGACGGAACGAGCCGAGGTCCAGCAGCTGCGACAGCTCGGGGATCTGACGCATCATCGACTGAACGACGACGACGTTCATCACCCGCGGCAGCACGATATCCTTGACCTTCTTGACGATGTCCGGCTTCAGCGACATGCGGATGGCAATATCGTCATCCAGCCTTTGCTGCAGTTCCCGAGCCATGAAGCCCGCCACCCGGTCCGGGTCGACACCCATGTCGGGGGGCAAGGGAAATTCCTGCACCTTGAGCTCGGCCTGAAGCGGCGGCGCCAGCAGCACGCGCGCCTCGCCGGCCATGACCAGAAGCCCCAGCGCCGACGACAGGATCAGGCCGAGACTGACCAGAATATGCCAAGTGCGCATGCCATCTCCGTGAACGTGCGAGGAGCCTAGCCGTGCCGGGCATTGGAAAAGCCGATAGCCAAGATTGGGTGGCGCGCGGAGACCCCGGGCTGTCAGCGATCACGGCTTCTGGCCAGCGAGCAACTAGGCTGGTGGGGGTTCCGTCGCCGGCGCTCCGGTGAGCGCTACATAGGCGTCGGTCAGCGTCTCGGCGCCGCTCCGGGCCAGCAGGTCGGCCGGGGTGCCTGCGCCGATGATCTCGCCCGCGCGGATCAGCACGATGCGGTCGGCGTTTTCGAGTTCCTCGACGATGTGGGTAGCCCACAGGATCGACGTGCCGGCCTGCTCGCGCACGGCATGCAGGTGGCGCAGGAGTAGCCGGCGGGTCGTCGGATCGAGGCCGACAGTGGGCTCGTCCATCAGCAGCAGGTCCGGCTTGTTCAGCAGCGCCCGCGCCACCTCGGCCCGTCGCTGATTGCCGCCCGACAGGGTCCGTACCGGCTTGTCGAGCAGGTCGGTGATCTCGAGCAGCGTCGCCACCTCGGCGATGCGTGCCGCGAGCGTCCGCCCGGAGAGGCCGAACAGGGCGCCATGGAACTTGAGGTTGGCCTTGACCGACATGTCGAGGTCGATCGCCCGTGCCTGGAACATCACGCCCAGCCGGCTCAGGATTTCGGAACCCTTGTCGCGATAGCCCATGCCGAACAGCCGCACCTCGCCCGCATCGGGCGCGAACAGGCCGGCGGCGATCTGGAACAGCGTCGACTTGCCGGCGCCGTTGGGGCCGAGCAGCCCGACGATCTCCCCCGGCGCGATGCTGAGCGAGATCCCCCGCAAGGCCTCCGTCTTGCCATAGGATTTGCGAACCCCGATCAGGTCGAGGGCGGGAGGCGGGCTCATCGGGTGGGCTCCAGTGCCGCCTCGGCAAGGCGGCTTGCTATACGTTCGCGTTCGGCTGCATCGCGGCGGCCACGCGGGATTTCGAAGCGGTAGTCGGCGGCGATGCGAGCCGGCCGGCCCGCGAGAACCACGGCCCGATCGGCCAGCGCGGCGGCATCCTCGTTGAGGTGCGTCACGAGGACGGTGGTGGGATGGTCCGCATCGAGGAGCCCCGCCAGCAACTGCTCGATCTCGCGCGCGAGCGCCCGGTCCAGCGACACGAACGGCTCGTCGAGTAGCAGCAGCCGTGGATTGACCGAGAGCGCGCGGGCTATGGCGACGCGGCGCTGCATGCCGCCTGACAGTTCGTGCGGATAGGCCTGCTCGTAGCCAGCGAGCCCGACACGGGCGAGGATGGCGGCCGCCTCGTCACGAGCGGTCTGGGGCCGCACCGCCAGAATGCTGTCGAGCGCCGTGAGCCAGGGCAGGAGGCGCGGGTCCTGGAACACGAAGCCGGCGGGCGGCGCGTCCCGCGCCTCGACCCCATCAATGGTGACGTGGCCGGCGAACACGGTATCGACCCCCCCGATCATGCGCAGCAGCG
>CAIMLX010000139.1 GCA_903842455.1 uncultured Hyphomicrobiales bacterium
ATAGTGCGGCGGCTGGCTGCCGCGTTCGTTGATGAAGTAGGCGGCGAGATCGAGGTGCTTCTTCTCGCCGGTCAGCCGATAGAGCTTGATCAGCGCGATCTCGATTTCCTGGTGCCCGCAATAGCCGCGCTTCTGCCCCTCGCCGGTGCCGAAGGTCTGGCGGATGTGCTCGACATAGCGCTCCATGACGTCGAGCCAGCGGCGGCGGCCGGTGGTCTCGAAGTAAGCGATGGCGCCTTCCAGCATGTGGCCGGCATTGTAGAGCTCGTGGTTGTCGCGCAGGTTGCTCCAGCGCTTTTCGGGTTCACGCCCGAGATACCAGCAGTTGAGGTAGCCGTCGGGCAGCTGCGCCTTCTCGAAATCGTCGACGATGGCCTCGATCCTGGCCTCGATATCGGCATCGCGCCGATGGCTGAGCGCGTAGGCGGCCGCCTCGATCCACTTGCCGATGTCAGAATCCCAGAACACCTGCACGGTGAAGCCGTTGGCATGGCGCGGAAAGCGCAGCGGCGGCGGTGGGTCGGGCAGCTTCAGGGAATCCAGCAGCCCGTATTCGCCGAGCTTCTTGTGCTGGCTGGGAATGGTGCGGGCGAGAACGGTGTCGAGCCGCTCCTTCCAGAAGTCGCCTTCCAGGCGGACATCGACGAAGCGCACCGGATGATACTGGCTCATTTCTACTCCCTCTGTCCCTCGCCTACGCAGCGGGCCGCAGCGGTCGATCAAGCTGCTTCAACTCGTCCGCCCAGTGCACCACGTTCGCCAGCGCCTGCTCGTCGCTGAGGAATCCCTCGGCGAGCTCCGCCAGCCGCAGCGCCGAGGTGTAGAGCATGACCTGCTCGCGATCGACCCTGTAGCGCGTGAGGTCTTCGTAGCGATCGATGATCCGCAGTGTCAGGTCGGCCGAAATCCAGTTGGAATAGCTGAGGTCACGGTGGCGGGAGCCGAAGCCGGAATCGCCGAAATCGTAGACGCCGTTCAGGGTGGCGGTGGTGAAATCGAAGGCCATGTTCCAACCATGGCCGTCGAAATACCCGAACACCAGTTCATCGCCCTGGATGGTGAGCTTGCGATAACCGGAAACCACTTTCCGCGCCCAGCCCTTGTAGCCCCGCGGCAGGCGGGGCACCGCACGCTCGAGGATTTCGTCCGGACTCATCCACGGATCAACCGACACCGCGCCAGCCTGCTGCATGCGCGCCAGCGGCAACTGGTGCAACTCGGCATAGAGTTGCGCCATGCGGGTGGCGAGCGCATTGCGCGATCCTTCGCCCAGCATGAGATAGTCGTCGGCCAGCAGCTTGGCGCCCGGGATGGCCCGGTGCTGCGAGAACGGCTCGTCGCCATCGTAGAGGATAGGCTGCGGCAGCGGCATGGTGATTCGAGGCCGCAGGAAGTTGAGCAGCGCCACCTCGCGCCGCAGCCGCTCGCCCGCCGCCTGGTTGCGCGGGAACTTGAAGATCAGCCCGTCATACTCGAGCGCAACGCTGTCCCAGCCCTCGGCGAGCGTGACGAATTGCGCTCCCGCCAGTTGTGGCAGCCGCGAGATGACCAGCGCACGATAGCGCGCCAGATCGGCCGGTTCGGGCTGCAACATGTCCCCCTCGCAAGCTCCCGATGGCAGAGAGTAGCGAGGAGAAAAGGAAATGCAATCAAGCGTGTTGCGATTCCGGGGCCTCGGGATGTGGAGGCGCGGCCTTTCGGCGATGACCGCGTGAGACTACCAGAGGCTTCCGCTCACGGCTTGATTGGGCGCTGCGGTACCGGCGCAAACCGCACCCCGCCGATAACCGGAGCCGCCGGCGGTTCGGGCGGCGGCGGAGGTGGTGCCGGCGGTGGAGGGGGTGGAGGGGGTGGGGGAGGCGGAGGGGGCGGAGGAGACGGAGGGGGTGGAGCCGGCGGTGGCGGCACAACCACCGGCGCAATGGCGGGACGCGCCATAGCGGGTGGCACGCTCTGCTTAGCAGCGGGCGTGGCGCCCTGGGCGGGTACAGACCCGGCCGGCGCGGCGCGAACCGGCATCGGCGGTGGCTTGATGGCGGGAGGCGGCGTGACCACCGGCCGCTTCGCCTTCGGCTGGGCCGGCGGAGCGGGTGGAGCGGCCGGGGCAGCCGGCGGCGACGGCGGGGTCGAGGCGACCGGGCGCGCCGGCTGCGGCACGGCAGGGGCCACGACAGGTGGCGCGACAGGCGTCACGACGGGGTTGACCGCGGCCTCGATCACGACCGGCTTTGGCGGAGGTGGCGGCGGTGGGGGAGCCGGCCGTGGCGGTGGCAGGATGATGACCGGCGCCGGTGGCTCGGGCACCGTATCAGGCTCGGGCACCGGATCGGCCTCCGGCTCGGGTGCAGCCTCAGGTTCCGGATCGGGCTCGGGCGGCGCCTCTGGTTCGAGCGTCAGATCGAGATCGAAGTCGAATACCGGAGCGGCATCGGGTTGGTTCAGCGCCTCGAGATCGGGGGCCGGCAACTCCGGTCGAGCTTCGAGGGCGCGGGTAAGTGCGAGGACCTGATCCGGATCGGCCTCTGCCGGTCCGGTTTCGGGCCTGGTCTCCTGGATAGCCACGAATTCGGGCTCGATCGGCACGCTGAGGGCCGCCTTGGCGCGCCGGCGCAGGGCTGTGGACTGATCGTCCCTGGGCGTGGTGCCCGCGCGGGCCCCCGGACTGCGCTTGGCGATGGCCCGGCGCTCCAGCGCCGCGTAACCCACGAGGAAAACCATGGAGAGGGCAATGCCGAGCGCCAGCCCGACCAGCACCCAGAGCAGCGTGTCAAAGGGCACGGCCATGCGCCCCCGACCCTGAACCTGTGCTGGAGCACCCCATGCAAACCGACCCGAACCCCGACTGTGGCAGAATTTGTAGCACGGATGCACGACGGCCTTGCAGCAGTCAGCCGAGAAAAATCTCGCTTGCCGGCCGCCGCAGATGTCGCAGGGGATGCGGTCAGGACTGGCCGATGAGGCCGGTACGTTCCTCGGGCGTCATGAGGCGCCACTGGCCTTCCGGCAGATTCCCCAGGTCTAGGCCGCCGATCCGCACGCGCAGCAGATCGATGACACGCAGTTCGCACATTGCGCACATGCGGCGAATCTGGCGATTGCGGCCTTCCTTCAAGATGAAGGTTAGGGATTGCGGTCCAGTCCGCGTTACCCTGGCGGGCTTGAGCTTGCGGCCGTCTAGTTCCAGCCCGTGGCGCAGCCAGGCGATCTTCTCCTCGAAGAGTTCGCCACGCACCCGGACATGGTACTCCTTTTCGAGATCGGATTGCGGCCCGATGATCGCCTTGGCGAGGACCCCGTCATTGGACAGGATGAGCAGGCCGTGCGAATCCTTGTCGAGGCGGCCGACAGGCGCGAGGTGCGAATTCCGGTCGGGAAAGACAGTGGCAGGGCCGAAGACGTTGGCGCGGCGGATCATGCTGACGGCAGGGATTTCTCCCGGCTCGGGCTGGCCCGAAACGATGCCGACCGGCTTGTTGTAGATGACCGTTAAGCGCGCATCGAGTTGCGAAGCGCCGCCTTCATCAAGTGTCAGGGTCTGCCCCGGCAGGATCTTGCGGCCGGCGTCGGTGAAGCTCTCGCCATCGATCCGCACGCGGCCGTCTGCGATCAGGGCGTCGGCCTCGCGGCGCGAGCACACACCACTTTGGGCCAGCCATTTATTGACGCGCACCGGCTCGTCGCCGTCATAGGTCTTGCTCAGGGCCATGGTCTGCCTGCGAAACAACGCCAGCCAGATAGCCAACATTTTTGGCCGACGCCAGCCGTCGACATCTCGATCGAGGGCGCGTCAGAAAACACCGTCGCGCGAGATGAACCAATGGGCCTGGAAAGGGTGGTGCCGCATGCCGGAGCCATGAAAGCTGCTGTGCCTTCAATATCAATAACTTAGCAGGTTTCGGATCGAGTTCAAGTTGCCTAGCGGTACTACGATCTGGTCTACGGTCTTGGCTTCATCGAACGGGGACGGGCTAGGGGTGCAAGTGCCACCCAGGGGGTATGCGGGTATCGTATATGGCTCCCCCATAATCTGGGTTCCCGAGGACATCAACTCATCAGGGTTATAGCCACCGCAAGGGCATCAAGTCCCAGAGTTGACGTACACACGATTGGAGGGGGTACCGGGGATGTGTACGGTATAGCATTTCGAGGTTCCATATATGGGGAGGCATATATAGTGAGCACGTGTCACATACGGCCCTATCGATCGAACCAATCCCATTGACGGTTTTCGTAACCAGAGGTGGCTCGGTTCATCTGAACAGCCCCGCGCTATTGCTAAGTGGAGCGTCTGCCGGTTTCATGCCGCTGCGAGAAGCGGTTGG
>CAIMLX010000140.1 GCA_903842455.1 uncultured Hyphomicrobiales bacterium
ATCCTCCCCCACAAGGGGGGAGGTGGATGGGAGGGGGCCGTCCCGCCTAGATCGGGGGAGCCCTCACTGCCCCGTCCGAAGCCCCTTGAAACCCTCGACCTGTGCCTTGATCGCCACTTCCACCGGCAGCCGCTCCATCGAGCTGGCGCCATAAAACCCGTGGCAGCCCTTCACCCGGTCGAGCACGTATTTCGCGTCCGCCGGCATGGCGATCGGACCGCCATGGCAGAGCACGATCACGTCCGGCTTCACCGCCTTGGCGGCAGCCGCAATCGCCTCGATCTCGGCGCAGCACGCATCGAGCGACTTCGCCGCCGTGGCGCCGATCGCCCCGCCCGTCGTCACGCCCATATGCGCCACCACGATATCCGCGCCGACGCCGGCCATCGCCCGCGCTTCATCCTCATTGAACACATAGGGCGTCGTCAGCAGGTCCTGCCGCGCCGCCTCGGCGATCATGTCCACCTCGGGCCCGTAGCCCATGCCGGTCTCCTCGAAGCTGACTCGCATCACCCCGTCGAACAGCCCGATCGTCGGGAAATTCTGCACCCCCGAAAACCCCATCGCCTTCAGTTCGCTGAGGAACTGCGGCATCAGCACGAACGGATCGGTGCCGTTCACCCCGGCCAGCACCGGCGTGCGTTTCACCACCGGCAGCACCTCGAGCGCCATCTCCTTGACGATCTCGTTGGCGTTGCCATAGGCGAGCAGCCCCGCCGCCGAGCCACGCCCGGCCATGCGATAGCGCCCCGAATTGTAGATGATGATCAGGTCGATGCCGCCCGCTTCCTCGGCCTTGGCCGAAATGCCGGTGCCGGCGCCGCCGCCGACGATCGGCACGCCGTTCGCCACCATCCCATGGAATTTGCTGAGGATTTCGCCGCGCGCGATCCTTGCCACTCGCCCCTCCGTGCCGCCTGATGTCGGCGGTTCTCGTCTGACTCGGCCGCCTTTCTGGCATTGTTAACGCCACGTTGCCAAGCGTTTTGAGATGTGCGTATCATTTCGACATGGACGTCTCAGGAAGCGACGAGCAGAGCATTCCCGTCGAACGCGGCCCCAAGGCGCGGACACGAAAACTCATGCTCGAAACCGCCATCGGCCTGATGCAGCGCGGCCAGACCCCGTCGGTCAGCGCCGTCGCCGAGGCCGCCGAAGTGTCGCGCGCCACCGCCTACCGCTACTTCCCGAGCCAGTCCGCGCTGGTCCATGCCGTGGTCGACGAAGCACTTGGCCCGATCCTCGGCTGGCAGTCGAAGGACACCGACACCGAAGCGCGCGTTGCCGATCTCATCGACGCGTCGATGCCGCGCATCTCGGAGTTCGAGGCCACCTTCAAGGCGGCGCTTAAGCTCTCACTGGAACAATGGGCCGAGCGCCAGGCCGGCACGCTGGGCAGCGAGCCGCCGTTCAAGCGTGGTCACCGCGTCGACCTGCTGCAGCAGGCCATCGCGCCGCTCAAGGCGACCTTGCCCGAGCCGCAGTTCAGGCGGCTGGCGCAGGCACTGTCGCTGACCTACGGGCTCGAGGTGCTGATCGTTCTCAAGGATATCTGGGGCCTCGCCTTCGAGGAAACCCGCGAGGTGGCGCTGTGGGCCGCCAATGCGCTGGTTCGCGCGGCACTGGACGAAGCGAACGGATCGCTCGCAGCAAACAATCAGGGAGACAGTCTGCCGGCCACGATCTGAATCGTCTCAAAATGCTAGCATGTTAGCTTGACGAGCGGCCGGAAACGTAGAAGTCTTGATGTACGTACCAGAGTTTGGAGAAAGATATTCAGTGCGACGGGTGCCCGAAAGGTACCGCTTCCGCTAGATCGCCAGTCTTGAGAGAGACTGCTTGCAGTCGGGGAAGAAAAGGGGAGAGAACCTCCTTTGCGTCGACAGACGGAACGGCCGGATATCCGGGGCTGAGGGGCTCAAGGACGACCGGTTCGCTGCTGCAATGCCCCCGGCACGGAGGAGGGGCATCGGCCGGTCGAAGCACCGGCTATCGTAGCGCTTAGAGGAGGGAACCATATGCGCACTGTTACCAAGGGCATGCTGGCCGGTCTTGGCCTGATGCTTGCGTCGAGTACGTCTGTGCTCGCGCAGGAACTGACTATCCTGTGGGCCGAATGGGATCCGGCAAACTACCTGCAGGAACTGGTCAACGACTACCAGGCCGAAACCGGCGTTACGGTGACGGTCGAGACCGTTCCATGGCCCGATTTCCAGACCAAGGCGTTCACGGAATTCAACGCCCAGGGTTCGGCCTACGACCTGGTGGTTGGCGACAGCCAGTGGCTGGGCGCCGGTTCGACCGGCGGTCACTACGTCGATCTGACCGAGTTCGTGAAGAAGCACAATCTGACCACCACCATGGCGCCTGCCACCATGCAGTACTACTCGGAGTATCCGGGTGGTTCGGGCACCTACTGGTCGGTGCCGCTCGAGGGCGACGCCGTTGGCTGGGCCTATCGCAAGGACTGGTTCGAAGACCCCACCGAAATGGCCAACTTCAAGGCCAAGTACGGCTATGACCTGGCCGTACCCACCAACCTGACGCAGATCGTCGACATCGCCGAGTTCTTCCATCGCCCGGAAGAGAACCGCTACGGCGTTGCCGTCTACACCCAGGTTCCGGGTGATGCCATCACCATGGGCGCGGAGAACTTCATCTTCGGCTATGGCGGCTCGCTCGGCGACTACGCCAACTACAAGGTCACCGGCCTGCTCAACTCGCCGGAATCGGCCGAGGGTCTCGAAGCCTACAAGAAGCTCTACACCTACGGCCCTCCGGGCTGGGGCAACGCGTTCTTCGCCGAAGTGAATACGGCAATCGCGCAGGGCCAGGTGGCCATGGGCATGAACTTCTTCGCGTTCTTCCCATCGCTGCTTAACGAAGCGACCAATCCGCAGGCCGCCAACATGGGCTTCTTCGCCAACCCGCCCGGCCCGCGCGGCGACGACTTCGCGGCTCTCGGCGGCCAGGGCATTTCCCTGATCTCGTACAGCCAGAACCAGGAAGAGGCGATGAAGTTCCTCGAGTGGCTGGTCAAGGACGAGACGCAGAAGAAGTGGGGCGAACTGGGTGGCTACACTGCCGCCGCAGCAATCCTCGAGTCCGAGGAATTCCAGAACGCGACTCCGTACAACAAGGCCTTCTACGAGACCATGTTCAAGGTTCGCGACTTCTGGGCACTGCCCGAATATGCCGAACTGCTCGATGAAGGCCAGCAGGCGTTCTACGAGTACGTCGTTAACGGCAATGGCACCGCTCAGGAAACGCTCGACAAGCTCGCCGCGACCTGGGTCGACAGCCTCAAGGCCGCCGGCTATCCGGCCGAATAGTCAAGCGACCAAGCCCGGGAAGGAGATGCACTCTCCTTCCCGGGTCATTTCTGACCGGGGGATACTGCCTTGACGACCATGATGACGACGCTCAGTCCGCAATCGCGGGCGGCGACGCGCGGGTGGAGCGACATCACCATCAGGAACCTGTTCGTCATCCCGACGGTGGCGTTCCTCATCATTTTCAACGTTTTTCCGTTGCTCTATTCGCTGGGCTTTTCGTTCACGGATTTCCGTGCGTCGAGCAAGGCAGCCGTCAATTTTGTCGGCCTCAAGAACTACGCTGACATTCTCGCCGATCCGGTGATCTGGCGGAGCTTCTCCACCACGCTGTGGTACGTCATCGTCTCGGTATCCGGGCAGTTCGTCGTCGGGTTCGGGCTGGCGCTGCTGCTCAACCGGCCGATCCCCGGCAAGGGCCTGCTGACGACGCTGCTGCTGCTGCCCATGATGCTCTCGCCGGTCGTGGTGGGGCTGTTCTGGAAGCTCATCTACGATCCGTCCTGGGGCATCCTCAACTACGCGCTGGGCCTCGGCAAAACCGCCTGGCTGACCGACGCGAACCTCGCGCTCTACGCCGTCGCCATCACCGATATCTGGATGTGGTCGCCCTTCGTGATGCTGCTCTCGCTCGCCGGCCTGAGCGCGGTGCCAAAGCACCTTTATGAAGCCGCCTCGATCGACCGCGCCAGCAAGCTCTACACCTTCTTCCGCGTGACCCTGCCGCTGGTCGCGCCGATCCTGCTGATCGCCGTGATTTTCCGCACCATGGAGGCGTTCAAGACCTTCGATATCGCCTTTGTCATGACCGGTCAGCCGCAGGCGGAGCTGATCTCGTCGCGCCTCTACAAGATGGCGTTTGCGCAGTGGCAGACCGGCCCGGCCTCGGCCCTCGCCTACATCGTGCTGATCATGGTGCTCTGTATCACCAACATCTACGTCAAGTATCTCAACAAGGCCAAGGAGCGCTAGAAATGGCTGTCGTTTCATCGCGCTCGGGCCGGCTCGGCAACCGTATCGCCATCGCCGTGGTGCTCGTTATCACCGTGATCTTCCTGTCGCCGATCTACTGGATCACGACGACGGCCTTCAAGCCGCTGGTGCAGGCCACTTCGGTTCCGCCCAGCGTCCTGTTCGAGCCCCAGATCACGCCGTTCGTGAAACTGTTTACCAAGCGCGCCCAACTCACCGCGCCCGTGGCGCCCGAGATCTACGAGGCTGCGCCCTGGTGGGAGAAGCTGGTCCTCGATGGCGGCGAGCGTCTCGCCCGCGACGGTAACGGCGAGGTGGTGTTTTCGGCCTATCCCGATCGCTTCATCAACTCGCTGATCATCGCCATCACCTCGACCATCCTTGCGGTGTCGATGGGCACCATCACGGCCTATGGATTTTCGCGCTTCCGGGTAAAAGGCGAGGCGGACCTGCTGTTCTTCATCCTGTCGACGCGCATGCTGCCGCCCATCGTGGTCGCGATCCCGATGTTCCTGATGTATCGCGCCGTCGGTCTCAACGACACGCATGTCGGGCTCATCATCCTCTACACCGCGTTCAACGTGTCCTTCGCCGTCTGGCTGATGAAGGGCTTCATGGACGAGATTCCAAAAGAGTACGAGGAAGCGGCGCTCGTCGATGGCTACACGCGCATGCAGGCCTTCTTCAAGATCGTCCTGCCCGAGGCCGCCACCGGCATCGCCGCCACCGCAGTGTTCTGCTTCATCACCGCCTGGAACGAGTATGCCTTCGCGCTGATCCTCACCAACCGCCGGGCCCAGACGGCCCCGCCCTTCATTCCCAGCCAGATCGGCACGGGCCTGCAGGATTGGACCGTCATCGCTGCCGGTACGGTGCTGTTCCTGATCCCGGTCGCCATCTTTACCTTCCTGCTCCGCAACCACCTGCTGCGCGGCATGAGCTTCGGAGCGATCCGCAAATGACGACTACGCCCGAATACGAGAAGAAGCAGGCCTTCCGCCGTCTCAATGCTCGTGTCATCGAGCCCGGCGCGATGCTGCTCATGCTGCTGGGCATCCTGTTTCTCTGCCAGCCCTGGGTCGAGTTCCTGCACCAGTACTCGGTGCTGGTCATGCTGATCGGCCTGATCGGCTTCAACATCGCCGTGCACGTTCCGCCACCCGATGGCCCCAAGGTCGACGAAGACGATACCGGCGCGGTCTCCGTCTCGGCTGCCGTAGGGAGGAATACCCATGGCTGAGATCGAACTGCGCCACATCGACAAGCACTTCGGTCCGGTCCACGTCATCCGCGACGTCAACCTGACGGTGAAGGACAAGGAATTCGTCGTCTTCCTCGGCCCCTCGGGCTGCGGCAAGACCACGACGCTGCGCGCCATCGCAGGGCTCGAGGAAATCGACTCGGGCGATATCCTGCTCGACGGCAAGCCGATCCAGGATCTGCGCGCCGCTGATCGCGACATCGCCTTCGTGTTCCAGAACTACGCGCTTTATCCGCACTTCACCGTCTACGAGAACCTGGCATTTCCGCTGCGCGCCGTCGGCACCGCGGCGGCAGAGATCGACAAGACCGTGCGCTCGGTCGGCGGATCGCTGGGGATCGGCCACCTGCTCAAGATGCGCCCCTCGGCGCTCTCGGGTGGCGACATGCAGCGCGTCGCCATCGGCCGGGCGCTGGTGCGCCGTCCAAAGGCGCTGCTGCTCGACGAACCGATCGGCTCGCTGGACGCCAAGCTGCGCGAAACCATGCGCGTCGAACTGAAGCGCCTGCACTACGAGAACGGCTCGACGTCGATCTACGTCACCCACGACCAGGTCGAGGCCATGTCGCTCGCCGACCGCATCGTGGTGATGAACGAGGGCATCCTGCAGCAGGTCGGCACCCCCACCGATGTCTACCTCTATCCAGCCAACCTGTTCGTCGCCCAGTTCATCGGTTCGCCGGTGATGAACATTGCCGCCACCCGCGTCTCCAGCAATGACGACGAGGCCCGGGTCTCGCTCGATGGCGCCAGCTTCGACCTGCCGCGCGTGCTGCTCGGCATGCTCGAGCAGAAGAAGGCGGGCCAGGATCTGTCGCTCGGTATCCGCCCCGAAGGCGTCCTCGTCTCCCGCGACGAACGTCCCGGGTACCGCCCCGCCGAGGCCCACATCATCCAGCCATTCGGCGGCTTCGATATCGTTGACCTGAAGTTTGGCGAAAAGACCCTGCGCGCCCGTACCACCTCGGGTTTCGTCGACAAGGTCGGCACCCGCGTCTTCGCCCGTCTCGATCCGTCGCAGGCGCATTTCTTCGACAGCAAGACGGGCGCCTCGCTCGGCATAAGGCTCGGAGGGTGATCAGGAAAAGTCGCAGACTTTTCCGGTTCGATCGCCCGACCAGAGTACACTTTAGGAACTAGTCTATGGCCCGCATTCGCCTCGAAAACATCTCGAAGAGCTTCGGCCAGCACACCGCCGTCGAGGACCTCGACATCGACGTCGCCGATGGCGAGTTCTTCGTCCTGCTCGGCCCCACCGGTGCCGGCAAGACCACGACGCTGCGCATGATCGCCGGGCTCGAGAAACCCACGACCGGCCGTGTTCACATCAACGAGGCCGACGTCAGTGCCTGGGGCCCCGCCGAACGCGACGTGGCGCTGGTGCTGCAGCAATACTCGCTCTACCCCCGGCTCACCGTGCGCGATAACCTGAGCTTCCCGCTCCGCTCCCGCGTCCGCAACATGAGCGAGGCCGATATCGAGAAGCGCCTCGACTACGCCAGCAAGACGCTCCGCATCACGCACCTGCTCGATCGCAAGACCGACCGGCTGTCGGGCGGCGAAATGCAGCGCGTCTCCATTGGCCGCGCCATCGTCCGCGAACCGCAGGTCTTCCTGATGGATGAGCCGCTCTCGGCTCTCGACGCCAAGCTGCGCGAGGCGCTGCGCTCCGAGCTCAAGGACCTGCAGATGCGGCTGGGCGCCACCTTCATCTTCGTCACGCACGACCAGGTCGAGGCGATGACCATGGGCGACCGCATCGCGGTGATGAACAAGGGCCGGATCGCTCAGGTCGGCCGCCCGCAGGACGTCTACTCCAACCCGCGCAACACCTTCGTTGCTGGGTTCGTCGGCTCCCCCGCCATCAACCTCCTACCCGGCCGCATCGTTGGCAACGGCGCCGTCATGGCCCCGAGCTTCCAGCTGCCGCTGGCCGGCCCCGCGGCAAGCGAGGGCGCCTACACCTTCGGTATCCGCCCCGAGGACGTCTCCGTCGAGAGCGGCGCCCCGGTCGAGGCTCGCGTCCACGACATCGAAAACCACGGCATCGAGAAGATCGTCACCATGCGCGTCGGCGAGCACCTGCTGCGCGCCGCCATCCCGGCCCGCACCACCGTCGCCCTCGAGGACCAGATCCGCTTCAGTTGGAACCCAAACAAAGTCATGCTCTTCGACGCCACCACAGGGGTGAACCTCCGCCATCAAGCTGCCTGACATAGAACGCTGAGAAGGCCTTGAGAGCTATGTTCGAAAGGCCCAGCCGAAGCTGGCGGAGGGGGCGTCCAGGCGCACCACGACCAAACAAGAAGACCCTTCAGGGAGGAGGGGGACCATGCCCGATCACACCAACACCTATCCGAAGCTCCACAACGCCACCTGGCCCGGTGTCGTCGGCAAGGGCGCCCCGGATTCCGAGCCGATCATCCCGCTCGACACTCTCCTGAACCTCACCGCGAAAGCCGAGTACGAGGGCCAGAAGTTCGACGGCGTCGACCTCTGGCTCGCCGACCCGCACATCTCGATCGATAGCTCCAAGGACGACATCAAGCGCGTCTCCGACCACATTGCGAGCTTCGGCCTCAAGGTGGGCAGCTTCGTCGCCCCCATCTGGGGTGGCGCCGGCGGTGGTTCGGCCATGGGCGACGCCGACGACGTGAAGCGCTTCCTCACCCAGGTGGAAAAGGCCTGCCAGATCGGCCAGTGGATGCGCGAAATCGGCATCCGCCCCACGGGCGGCGTCCGCGTCGACAGCTCCACCGGCGTCGAAGCCTGGGACAACGATCCGGTCGGCAACACGGCGAAAATCGCCAACACCTTCCGCGAAGCCGGCAAGATCGCGCAGCACTATGGCGAGTACATCGTCGCCGAAGGCGAAATCTGTTGGGGCGGCATGCACTCCTGGCGCGAGAACGTCAAACTGCTCGAACTGGTCAACATGCCGGGCGTCGTCGGCTACCAGGCCGACATGGCGCACTCCATGCTGTTCGTGCTCGGCGCCAATGCCGAACAGGATCGCATCCTCCCCGCCGATTACCAGTGGAGCGACAAGGCCGGCCTCGATGCCGCCTACCACAAGGTCGCCGATGCGCTCCGCCCCTGGACCCTCGATTTCCACGTCGCCCAGAACGACGGCACCACTTTCGGCTCGGGCGACCACGAAAAGACCGGCCGCCACTGCCAGATCGACGACCCCAATGGCCGGCTCGATGTCACCAAGCACGCCGGCTACTGGCTGCGCGACGATCAGGGCGCGCTCACCAAGCGCATGCGCCACATCTGCTGGGACGGCTGCATGTTCCCCAACGCCGTGATGGAGCAGCAGGCCACCTGGAACAAGATCCTCGGCGCCATGGTGAAAGTTCGCGACGCCCATGGCTGGACGGAATAGGCCGCCGATTTTGCGCAACCTCCGCACCACCACAGTGTCATCCCGGCCTTCGCCGGGGTGACCTGGTGGGTGTGAAAACCTAGGGACCAGAAATGACCAAGCACCTCAACATCGGCATGGTCGGCTACGGCTTCATGGCCCGCGCCCACTCCAACGCCTGGGCCAACGTCGCCCACTTCTTCGAGACCGGCTATCGCCCCGTCCTCAAGGCCGCCGCCGCCCGCAATGAATCGAAACTCCGCCGCTTCGCCGACATGTGGGGCTACGAAAGCGTCGAATCCGACTGGCGCCGGCTGATCGAGCGCAAGGATATCGACGCCATCGATATCTGCGTGCCCAACGACCTCCACGCCGAAATCGCCATCGCCGCGGCTGAGGCCGGCAAGATGGTGCTCACCGAAAAGCCGCTGGCCCGCACCGCTGCCGAAGGCCAGCCCATGGTCGATGCCGTCGAAAAGGCCGGCGTCCCCAACATGGTCTGGTACAATTACCGCCGCGTCCCCGCCGTCATGCTGATCAAGCACATGGTGGAACAGGGCAAGCTCGGGAAAATCTTCCACTACCGCGCCAAGTTCCTGCAGGATTGGACCATTTCGCCCGACGTGCCGCAGGGCGGCGCAGCCACCTGGCGCCTCGATGTGGAAGCCGCCGGCTCCGGCGTCACGGGCGACCTCCTGGCCCACTGCCTCGATACCGCCACCTGGATCAACGGCGGCATTTCCTCGCTCACCGCCATGACCGAGACCTTCATCAAGGAACGCACCCACGCCGAAACCGGCAAGAAGCAGGCGGTCGGCATCGACGACGCCGCCGCCGTCCTCACCCGTTTCGAGAACGGCTCGCTCGGCACCTTCGAATCCACCCGCTACGCCCGCGGCCACAAGGCCGGCTACACCCTCGAGATCAACGGCGAGAAAGGCTCGCTGAGCTGGGACCTGCACGACCTCAACCGCGTGCAGTATTTCGACCACGGCGTCGAAGGCGCCCAGCGCGGCTGGACCAACATCCTCGTCACCGACGGCGATCACCCCTATCTCGGCAAATGGTGGGTCCCCGGCCTCATCATCGGCTACGAGCACAGCTTCACCCACCAGGCCGCCGATTTCCTCGAAGGCCTGAAAACCGGCCACCCCGCCGCCCCCACCTTCCGCGAAGCCCTTGGAACCAACAAGGTCTGCGACGCGATCCTGGCGTCGGGCAAATCCGGCGCGTGGGTGAATCTCTAGGGGCAAAGCGGGGTAGGTGCCCGCCACAACGTCTCCTCCCCCTTGGCGGGGGAGGGTAGCAGAGCTTGCGAGCGCAGCGAGTTAGCGCCGCTAGGGAGAGGGGGACATCGTCGCCCCAAGGCAAGGCGCCCCAAAGCGCGCTGCGGCATCAAGGGACCAACACATGAAACTCGGCTTCAACCTCCTCCTCTGGTCCACCTACATCACGGACGACCACTGGCCCATCGTCGAGCGCCTCAAGGCGACCGGCTATGACGGCGTCGAAATCCCGCTTTTCGAGGGCACCGTCGCCCACTACGAAGCCCTCGGCAAACGCCTCAAGGCCGCGGGCCTTGCCGCCACCGGCATCGGCGTCATGCCCGGCGCCGGCAAGCACGCGCTCTCGGCCGATCCCGCCGAACGCGCCGGCGCGCTCTCCCACATGCAGTGGCTGATCGATTGCACCGCGGCGCTCGGCGGCGACATCTGCGCCGGCCCGTTCCACCAGCCGCTCGGCGAGTTCACCGGCCGCGGCCCGACCGCCGACGAGATCAAGCACTGCGTCGAAGTCCACCAGCAGGCCGCCGCCTACGCCGCGCCGCTTGGCATCACCCTTGCGGTCGAGCCGCTTAACCGCTTCGAGTGCTACTTCCTCAACTCGGCCCGCCAGGCGGCGGACCTAGTGAAAAAGGTCGGAGCGCCGAACTACGGCTACCTCTACGACACCTTCCACTTCAACATCGAGGAAGACTCGCTCACCGCGGTGATCCCGGAGACGATCCAGCAAATCAGCCACGTCCACATTTCCGAGAACAACCGCGGCGTCCCCGGTGCCGGCCACATCGATTTCCAGTCGGTATTTTCGGCCCTGAAGAAGGCCGGCTGGAACGGGTGGATGACCATCGAAAGCTTCGGCTCCGCCCTCCCCGACCTCGCCGCCGCCACCAAGATCTGGCGCCCCCTTTTCGCCCGCGAAGAGGACGTCTACGAGAAGGGCTACAAGCTGATGCGCGAAGGCTGGGACCGGGCTTAGCCGCGTCACTGACCAATTCTCCCACGACGTGTCATCCCCTGCGCAAGCAGGGACCCAACTCCAAACCTGCGCAGGTGGTGAAGTGGGTCCCTGCTTTCGCAGGGATGACACCTCAGTGGTCAAAGCGAGCTACGGGCAGACATTACCGCCCTCGCCCCTTCTCCATGTCTGGCAAAAACACCGTCAACAGCCCGGCGAACGGCAGGAACGAGCAGAGCCAGAACACGTATTCGATGCTCGTCGCCTCGGCCACGCCGCCCAGCGCCGCCGCCGCGATGCCACCCGCACCGAACGCGAAGCCGAAGAAGATCCCCGCCACCAGCCCGATCCGGCCCGGCAGCAATTCCTGCGCGAACACCACGATGGCCGAGAACGCCGACGAGAAGATCAGCCCGATGATCACGCTCAGGATCACCGTCCAGGTGAAATCGGCATAGGGCAGGGCGAGGGTGAACGGCAGCACCCCGAGGATGGAAAACCAGATCACGAACTTGGCGCCGAACCGGTCGTTCAGCGGCCCGCCCAGCAGCACGCCGAGCGCCGCTGCACCAAGGTGCACGAACAGCAGGATCTGGCTGTCCTGCACGCTCACGCTGAACCGCTCGATCAGGTAGAACGTGTAGTAATTGCCCAGCCCCGCCATGTAAGCGTTCTTGGTCAGCGTCAGCACGGTCAGCACCACCAGCGCCGTCATCGTCGTACGCTTGTCGAACAGCAGTGCCTTGCTCACCGGCGGCCGCTTTGCCGCATCCAGCAGGTGCGCCGAATACCACACGCCCACCCGCCACAGGATGAAGATGCCGACCAGCGAGCCGACCGCGAACCAACTGACGCTCCACTGCCCGTTGCCGAGCACGATGAACGCCGCCAGCAGCGGCCCGATCGCCGAACCGGCATTGCCGCCGACCTGGAACATCGACTGCGCCAGCCCGTGCCGCCCGCCCGAGGCCAGCCGCGCTACGCGGGAGCTCTCCGGGTGGAAGATCGCCGACCCCAGCCCCACCAGCGCCGAGCCCACCAGCAGCATCCAGTAGCTCGACGAGAAGCCGAGCACGATTAGCCCGAGCAGGCTCGATCCCATGCCCATCGGCAGCGAATAGGGCAGGGGCCGCTTGTCGGTATAGATGCCGATCGCCGGCTGCAGCAGCGACGCCGTCACCTGGAAGGTGAAGGTGAGGAGCCCGATCTGCACATAGTCGAGATTGTAGTTCGCCTTCAGCAGCGGATAGATCGCCATCAGCATCGACTGCATGACGTCGTTGATCATGTGGCAAACCGACACTGCCACGATGATGCTCAAGGTGGTCTTCCCGGCGGCGTGGGGCGCAGTGGTGGTCGTGGAAGTGCTTGTCGGGGCGGCCGAAGCCTCCGTGGCAGTTACAGTCATCTTGGCTCTGCTGAACATCGAGTGCGGCTGTGACGGAATTCCGCGCCGGACATGCTCATCGTCTAACATGTCGGCCGCCACCGGCGTAGTGCACCAAAGACGCAATCGGTTCGCCGGCCGGTGCGTTGCCGCCGACCTCCACCGGTCCATACACCTCGGTGGAACGCAGCCTCGAGCGACCTCATTTCTTGGTGCCGCTCGGCACGCGGCAACTCAGGGGGCGGTGGGGTCGGTAGGGCGCGGCTGATCGTCTGGTCGGGAAGTCAAACGACAAATGCCTGACGCCGAGGCCGAAAAACCAGCCTCCATCGCCTCCTGCCAGGGCATTTGCACAAGGCCATCACCTAGTGCTGGCCATGGTGCCGCCTCGTCGTCTCTCCAGCGGTTCGACTGCCACCTCATGAAGTGAAGGTAGAGATACTCGCGTTCCGGTTCCCCGTCCCGCAGCAAACGTCCAGCGCGCCACGTCCATACGCTGGGCGCTGCCCGTCGTGTGCTCTCGGCGGAGCTATGTTGCTCGACGAAATGAGTGCGCCAAAATAAGCCCTGAATGGCGGCAAGGAGCCGGTTGCGGGATTTGAAAACCCGGCGAAAAGGGTGCTCGTCGAGCCCGAAACGCTTTGTTGCTGGCGCCAGTCTCCTCCAACCCGCGATGAGGCGGTAGCAGAGACGCGTACGCCTTGTATTGCGCAAGACCGCGAAATGGCCGCTGACCATGCTCTGGCTGGCAGAGATAATGTCGTACCGGCTGAGCACGTCGTCCGTGTAGAACTGCCGAATCCTGCCGAACAAGACGTCTATGTCGGCAAAACCGAAACTCCGGTAGCCTGCGATCTCTGGTTCGAAGGCGTGCCCGAACGCTGGTTTGAAGTCGCACAGCTTGTACGGCGCGGCGATCGCACTCAGATCGAGTTGGGTAGCGGCCGCCAGCCGATCGCGCATTTCGATAAAGGTCATCTGCAGGAACCGCACGTTCGTCGGCCGGCTCTCAGGGGGGGCCTGATCAGTCACGATCAACCACTGGACATCCGGATTGGCTCTACAGGTCTCGAGGTAGAAATTGACCCATCTGGGCCAAGCCCCAAACCAGAAGGAGATCAGGATCAATGGCTTCACGATGCCCCCGAGCGCCATGGTGTAGGGCGCCCCAATAGCATTTTCATCTGCCGCTGTAAGGTGGCAGTTGGCCAAGGCGGACCAAACTCCCCTTGTACCCTCTTGACACCTCTCCCATGTAGTGTGCTACATAACTACCACACTACCAAGGCATCACAATGAGCCAGTTCAACGACACACAGCCGATCTTCCTGCAGATCAGCGAAAGGATTGCCGAAATGATCCTCAGCCGCACCACCGCGGAGGGCGAGGCGCTGCCCTCGGTGCGCCAGATCTCCGCCGACCTGCAGGTCAACCCCCTGACCGTCACCCGTGCCTACCAGTCGCTCGTCGATATCGGCGTCGTCGAAAGCCGCCGCGGCATGGGCATGTATGTCCAGCCCGGCGCCCGCCAGCGCCTGCTCGTCCACGAGCGGCAGCGCTTCCTCACCGACGAGTGGCCGCGCATCGCCAAGCGCCTCGCCGCCCTCGAACTCGATCCCGCCGAGCTTCTCGCGAACTCCAACCGTCAAGGCAGTGACAATGAATGATCTGGCTCAAACCACACCTGCTCCGATCGTCTCGGCGCGCGGCCTCAAGAAGCAGTTCGGTGGTCGTGAAATCCTCCACGGGCTCGATTTCGACATCCCTCCCGGCCGCATCTACGGCCTCGTGGGCCACAACGGCGCCGGCAAGACCACCACGCTGAATGCCATCCTCGGCCTCACCAGCTACGAGGGCACCGTCCGCGTCCTCGGCGAGGACCCCTATGCCAAGCGCGCCCACCTGATGGAGAACGTCGCCTTCATCTCCGATGTGGCGAGCCTGCCGCGCTTCCTGCGCGTCCGCGAACTGTTCGCGCTGCTCACCAACATCCACCCTAACTTCGACCCCGCGAAAGCCCACGGCTTCCTCGAGGGCACGGACGTGAAGATGGACGCGAGGATCAAGAACCTGTCGAAAGGCATGATCGCCCAGCTCCACCTCGCGGTGGTCATGGCGATCAATGCCAAGCTGCTGGTGCTCGACGAGCCGACCCTCGGCCTCGACATCACCTACCGCAAGCGCTTCTACCGCCGCCTGCTCGAAGACTACATGACCGAGGAGCGCACCCTGCTCATCACCACCCACCAGGTGGATGAGATCGAGTTCATGCTCAGTGACATCATGTTCATCCGCGATGGCGAACTGATCCTCCACATGCAGATGGAGACCGTGTCGGGCAAATACGCCCAGGTCCTCGTCCGCCCCGCCCATGTCGATGCGGCGCGTGCGCTGAAACCGATCTACGAGGAAACCCGCTTCGGCCAGACCGCCATGGTCTTCGACGGCGTCGATCGCGCCCACCTCGCCACCCTCGGCGACGTGTCCACTCCCACCCTCAGCGACCTGTTCGTCGCCCTCATGCAGCGCGAGCCGAAATGAAGTCCCTTACCGCTCTCATCAAGCGCGAGTATCTCGAGCATCGCGGTGCGTTTTTCTACGCACCGGCCGCCATCCTCGTCGTCCTCACCGTCATCATGCTGTCCGGCATCACGCTCGGCCGCTTCGAGGCTCAGGCCAAGGTGGCCATCATCTCGGGCGCCAAGGGCTTCGAGTTCGGCTTCCTCGCCATGTCGGCCCTGTGGATGGCCTATCTGCTACTCGCGTTGTTCTTCTACTTCGCCGATGCCTTCAGCGCCGATTCCCGCAACAACGCCATGCTGTTCTGGAAATCGATGCCGCAGTCCGACTTCAAGATCCTCGCCTCCAAGATGCTGGCCGGCTTCAGCATCTTCCCGGCGCTGATCTTCGTGGCGTTGATCCTCAGCGGCGTCATCGTCTTCGTCGGCGTCGTCATCATGCTGGTGACGGTGCCGGGCTTCACCGTCTCCGATCCATCGGCATTCTTCGCCTCGGCGTTGAACATCCTGGCGTTCGATCTCGGCTACCTGGTGCTGGCGCTGCTCTGGTACGCTCCGTTCTTCGCCTGGGTCGGGCTGCTCTCGGTGCTGTTCCGCCGCTGGTCCATCCCGCTCGCCTTCCTGATCCCGGCGCTGGTCGGTCTTGCCGAGAACCTGCTGTTCCGCAACATCTTCGAGGATCGTGATGGCGGCTTTGTGCTCAGCTACCTGCGCGACCGGATCAACTTCGCCGTCGGCCGCGACGACATCTTCGACACGATGATGCAGGACAGCACCTTCAACGCCGGCGCGCTCTTCACCCGCTTCCTCACCGAGGTGGACTGGAGCCAGCTGGTCGGCGGCGTCGGCGTGGCCTTCGTGCTGGTCTATGTCGCCAGCGAGTACCGCCGCAGGTTTGTCGCTACCTGAGACTATCGGATGGGCTAACCCCTCCACCCATTCGCTACCTCAGGTATCGGCTGCATATCCCGTCCCGGCAATGGTGCCGCGGGCGGGATATGCCTATCTTCGAGCCGTGCCGAAGGCGAAACCGCTCCAGTGGAGCGATTTTCGGCGAGAAGGCCATGAGAGCTATGCTCGAATGGCAGGGGCAGCATCAGGAACACCGAAATGATCACCGTCGAATCCCAGCGCGCCGTCCGCTCGACGCCCACCCTGCCGCTCAGCACCACGCTCGGTCCGGCCCGCATCGCCGTAACCGACCGCGAGCAGGCCCTGTTCGTCTGGCGCGATGTCGTCGGCCTCGAACTCATCGCCGAGGATGCCGAGGCCCTGCATCTCGGCGCCGGCGGCAAGGAACTGATCACGCTGGAAGTCGGCGCCACCCACCCGGTGCTCGATCACAGCCTCGGCCTCTACCACGTCGCCATCCACGTCCCGACCCGCGCCGACCTGGCGCAGATGGTGGTGCGTGCCCTGCAGCGCCGTGTCCGCATCTCGCCCACCGACCACCTCGTCTCCGAGGCCGTCTACCTTTGGGACGCCGACAATAACGGCATCGAGATCACCTTCGAAACGCCGTGGCGCGGCCGCATCGGCGAGGCCGACGAAGGCGTCTACGTCCGCACCCTCGACGGCTCCCCGCATTCGGGCCGCGAGCCCATCGACCTCGACGACCTCCTCGCCGAACTCGGCCCCGCGCCGACCCTCGTGCCCACGATGCCCGCCGGCACCCGCATCGGCCACATCCACCTGCACGTCAACGACCTAGACCGCGCCATGGCCTTCTACCGCGACGGCATCGGCTTCGGTGGCCTCTTCATCATGCGCCGCTTCGGCATGGGCGACCTTGGGCTCGACTACACGCCCCACGCAATTGCCTTCAACGTCTGGGCCGGCCCGAACGCAAAGCGGCAACCCCAGGGCCATGCCGGCCTCCGCTGGTTCGGCATCGTGCTGCCGGATGCGGCGGCGCTCGAGGCGATGAAACTGCGGCTCCGGTCAATCGGTGCCACCTTCACCGAAACCAATACGGGCCTCGATGTCACGGATCCGGCAGGCAATCTGGCGCGGGTGACGGTGGGCTGAGCAGCGCCCGGTTACCGCGCGAGGTAACCCCGCCAGCCGCCGAACCGTGAAATGTCCTCGGCGCCCTGCACCGCGGCGGCTTCGACGAGGAAGCCCTTTACGCTGGTTCCGTCATCGAGGCTCAGCGTGCCGATGCCGAGTGGGGACGGGATGCGGCTGACGAACTCGCCGAAGCCGGCCGCATCCATCGACCAGACCTCCACCGCGATTGCCGTCGAGCCGCTGCGGAGCAGGCCCGGTTTGGGCGGCGTCGTGTTCGGCAGCGCGTAGAGCGCGTACTCGGGCGTGGTGGCCGCCGCGCGGATAAAGGTGCCGCCGAGCCCGACCAGTTCGGGGTTGAGCGGCAGGCCGCTCAGGTGCGCGCCGACCACGGCAATCTCGATCCGGCCTGGTGCGCGAACCGGCCCCGTGGCCGGATGGCCCTCCACGGCGGCGGCGATGCTGGCGAGATACCCGTCCGAGCCGGCCTTGCCGATGAAGGTAAGGCTCGACGGCAGCCCGTCGCCCCGCATTCCCGACGGCACGGCAATCGCCGCCATGTCGAGCAGGTTGACGAAATTGGTGTAGCTGCCGAGGTTGGAGTTGAGCACGATCGGATCGGCATCGAGTTCGGCCACCGTGTAGGCGCGTGGCACCGTCGGCACGGCCAGCACATCGACCTTGGCGAGCATCGGTGCGGTGGCGCGCCGAAGGTCGGCAAGCCTGTAGGTTGCCTCGAAGGCGCTGACAGCCGTCAGGCCCCGCGCCCCGCCGATGATCTTCAGCGTTGTCGGGTGGAAGGCTCCGGGGTTGGTTTCGATCAGCGGCTTTGTGGCGGCATAGCGCTCGGCCACCCACGGTCCCTCGTAGAGCAGGCGCGCCACGGCGTGCAGCGGTTCGAAATCGAGCTCGACGATGGTGGCGCCCAGCGCCGTCAGCCGGGCGATGTCGGCGGCGAAG
The DNA here is from genome assembly GCA_903842455.1 of uncultured Hyphomicrobiales bacterium. Taxonomy (GTDB): domain Bacteria; phylum Pseudomonadota; class Alphaproteobacteria; order Rhizobiales; family Devosiaceae; genus Devosia_A. The sequence continues at coordinate 18,044 of CAIMLX010000140.1, forward strand.
GCTGCCTCGGCCTGCGTGTCGCCGAAGAACTTCCGCTGCTCGGGCTTCGGTACGCCGACCCGGAATGCTGGAGGCGGAGCCCCAAGCACCGGCGCGGGCAGGGCGCGCGACCAGGCGTCGGCACTATCGTACCCGGCGGCGGCAGCCGTCACCCCGGCTGCCGTGGCCACATCGCGGGCGAACACCGAAATGGTGTCGAGCGTGCGGCAGGCCGGCACCATGCCGGTAGCGCTCAGCAGCCCGAGCGACGGCTTGAGCCCGACGATGCCGTTCATCCCGGCCGGGATGCGACCCGATCCCGCCGTGTCGGTGCCGAGCGCGAAATCGACGATGCCGGCGGCCACCGCCACGGCGGAGCCCGAACTCGATCCGCCGGGGATGAGGTCGGCCCGCACCGCGTTGCGCGGCACGCCGTAGGGCGAGCGCACCCCCACCAGCCCGGTGGCGAACTGATCGAGGTTGGTCTTGCCGAGGACGATTGCCCCCGCTGCTTCGAGCCGCTTTACCACGAAGCCGGAACCGGCGGGACGGTAGGCGAAGGCAGGGCAGGCGGCGGTGGTGTCGAGCCCGGCAGCGTCGATATTGTCCTTGACCGCGAACACCATGCCATAGAGCGGCTTGCCGGCCGGCCCCGCCGCTTCGAGCGCCGCCGCCTCGGCCAGCGCCTCGGCTTCCGCCTTCACGCTGATGAACAGCGCCGGGTCGGCATACGCGGCCAGCGCCCGATAGGCGCGACGGAGGTTTTCGGAGGGGGAGAGCGGACTAGCGACGGCCATGCATCTGAACTCGATTTCACCACGAGGCAAAGATGCACATTTTTGCGGCGATCACTACCCTATTGTGTACATCTCAACTGCTTGAACGAGAGCGCCGGCCAGCCCTCCAACCAGCTACCCGGTCGGCTGCTGCGGCGGCAGCACGGGGATCCAGGCGTTGGGGAAAAACCCGCGGGCATCGACCGGCCAGCTTGCGCCCTCCGGCAGCCGCGGCTTGTTGCCTTCACAACTCCAGGTGCCGTTGGGAGCCAGCAGCCGGGTGACGCCGGGATTGCGCAGGCAGTATTCCACCATTTCCTGCGCCGTCGGCGTCATGGCGCAGACCGGCCAGTCGAACGAGGCACAGGCGTAGACGACGCCACCGACACAGCGCCAGCTGACCCGGTCGGGGGCCGATCCCATAGGCACACGGAGCGCTTCGGCGATTTCGGCGGTAAAGCGCGGGCCGGTATAACGGTTGTCGACATAGTCGACCATCTGCACCGCGGCACAATAGCTGAACGGGTCGGCGTAACCGCCCGCCGGCGCGGCGGCCACCACGGCCACGGCGTCGTCTGGAGTCATCGGCAGGGTCGGCGCTTCGCTGCCGGGCTGTGCCAGTGCCGGCCACACGTTGGGCTCGAGCCGCTCCGCCTCGGCAACCGGAGCCTGCGGGGCATCCGCCGCTTCGGGAACAGCCGCAGTCGGCGTGCCGTCTGTCGCCTCGGCGACCACGCTTGTGGCGGAAGGCGCAGGCGCGCGATCGACCAGCACATAGGTGATGACCAGTGCCAGGATGAGCAGCACCAGCCCGTTCGCGGCCGCGATCCAGATGAACATGTTGCGTCGCGGCGCGACATCGTCGTCGAAGTCACGCCCGCGGCCGCTGTCGCGGTAATCTCGATCCCGTTCCCGATCTCGCTCCCGCACGCCCTCGCGCTCGCGGCGGGCGGGCCGTTCGGTTCGCTCGGGCCGCTCCATGCGGGTGGCGGGGCGTTCGAACAGCGATCGGCGCGGCTGCAGGTCCGATGCTCCGTCGCGGTCGAACCTCGGCCCGCGATCCGGCGCTGCGTCCGGCCAGATCGTCTGGTTGCCGCGGCGACGCGGCGGTGGCTCCGGTTCCGCAGGTGGGACGACATCTTCCAGCGTCAGGGGAATCTCGCGGCTGGGTCGCGGCGGAGCCTCCTCGCGTGGCACCGTGAGCGGGTCGATCCTGAAGGCGGCCTCGCGTTCGCGTGCCTCGTCCCGTGTCCTAGCGCGGGTATCCTCCCGCTCGGGACGCACCGGGGGCTCCTCAGGTTCGGGCCACTCCGGCAAGTCATCGAAGTCCTGCCGTGCGGCGCGCCGGGGGCGGTCGTCATCGCGCGCCATCTCGCGGCGGCTGCGTCGTGCTGCCCTGCGTTGGCGAAGCTCAAGTTCGCCGGCCAGGAATGCCATCAGCGCTCCAGCGGCACTCAGCACGCCTGGCACCAGCAGTTCGATGCGGAAAAAGCTCGAGTCGATTGCGCCCAGCCCGAGCCACGCCGCGCCGGCAATGCCAAGCAGCAACGCGCCGGGGCCGGGTGCCACGAACGCGAGAAGCCCGCCCAGCACCGCGGCGCCCATCGGGACATACCAGGCGACGCCGCCCAGCAACTGCTGCCCGGCCGACGGGCCCCACAGCTTCAGGAACGGCGTCAGCAGGTCGATGCCGAGGCCTGCCGGCGCCACCAGGGCGAACAGCCCTGCGATCAGTCCGCAGAACAGCGCCGCAACTCTCACCACCCCGACTCCATCGTTGACCCGCGCCGCGCACCGGCACGCCTTCTTCTAGCCGCCACATAGCATGACATCATGGCAACGGCAGTCCCCATCTTCGGGTCGGCGAACACCCGGTCGCTTACAGAAACGTTAACGAAATCCGCACAGTAGCGGCCGCCCTGTACACTGCATCTATTGTTGCGCCGCTGCCACAATCCACACCATTTGCGCGGCGTTCTGGCGCTCTGGCGTCGCGCACGGCGCTGGCCATCTCCAAAACTGCAGTTAAATCAGATGCTTGAAGTATACACTCGTCGGCACAGTGCGACGGACTTAAATACTTGCCCGGCAAGTCCTCGGCCGCTCGACAATGTGGCCGAATCCAGCCATTTTGATGCAAATTAACCATGATTCTGATTCTTGAAGCCGGTCTGGGGGAAACATGAAGTCGAATCGGTTCCTGATGGCGGTCCCCTTCCTCTTGGGCACGACTGCCTTGGTCTACGGTGCCGACCCGGCTCAGACGATCTACCCCGTCGATGACGCCCACGGCTTCTTTTCGCTGTCCGGTACCGTCGGCGGCGTGGTGATGGACCTGCCGGATGGCGGCGGCCTGTTCCTCGGCGAAGGCGCCAACGACGCCAATGACCTGTTGTTCGGCGGTACCGCCGGGGTCAGCGCGGCGATCGGCACCGGCCCGGTGCTCGGCGGCCTGCAGGGCTTCATCGGCCTCAACCTGTTCGGCACCTACGCCTATGCCGACGTCAACAAGACCAGCGCCTTCACCGGCCCGGGCGTGGTCGTCATGCAGGGCGGCACGGGGCCGTTCTCGTCCTTGATCACGATCGCGACCAGCAGCGGCGCCACGAGCGCTTTCGCCGACATCACCTCGACGCACACCAATCCCGATGGGGGTGGCGAAGCGGTGGTCGTGGAGGCTGTCACGAACCCCGGTCCCGGGGCAGAGGACGCGCCCTATACGTCAAACGCCGTGGTGGGCAACAGCTTCCAGTGGGGTGGTGGCCAGACACGGGTTGACGGAGCCGGTGGCAGCGCCACAGCCTATGCTGCGCTTGCCGACGAAAACGGCGGCGTGTTCATCGCCGCTGGCAATCTCGATGGCCTCAACCTGACACAGAGCACCGCACCGAAGCGCTTTACCTCGGCGGCGACGTAACCTTCGGGGTGTCCGGGCAGAACGGCACGACCACCCTGCAGGGCTATGTCGGCCCCAGCTATCGCTATCTGGCGCAACGCAACACGACGACGTCCAACCTGGTCGTCGATGTGCCGGAGTACGCTGGCGTAGCGGAGTTCCCGCTGCTGACCATCAGCGGCACCGACACCTTCTCGTCGCACTACATGGGCGGCATCGCAGGCCTCATGGCAACCATCCCGACCAGCGCCACCACGGCGCTGACCATTGGTGTCGAGGGCGGCGCCTACTACACCATGGCCTCGCTCAGCAGCGACGGCGTCTACACCGTCTCGGGCGGCGATCTCGATGTGGGGGGCGGTGTAATCAACCCCCCGCCTGCACCGGGAGCGGTCGCCCCGATCTCCATCGAGTATGACGGCGTTCAGTACGAGGCGGAGACGATCGCCTTCGCCGCGCGCGGAACGGCGGCCTACACGATGGCGATCGCCCAGCACGCCCAGCTCACCTTCTCCGGCTCGGTCGACTACCTGTCGGCCGTCGCCCAGACCGGCGTCAACGCCAGCATCGTTGGTTACGACGGCGACGACGATGGCAGCGTCACCTACCAGTCGGGTGGCGACAACGAGCGCATCTCGTGGGGCCACATGGTCAACCTGAGCGGCTCCGTCTCGCTGACGGGCCAGTTCTGATCCACCATTCCTGAATTGAACAAGGGCGCGTCCACCGGGCGCGCCTTTTTCTCGCTAGCCCTGTCCCGAAACAGCAGCGGCGCGCACCCGAGGATGCGCGCCGCCTGACCGTCTGCCGCGGTGTATGGGGCTTACCAGTTGCTCTGCGTGATCGTGGCGCTGTTGCCGTTGCCGACCTGGCCCACCGCAGCCCAGTTGCTGCTGTTCGACTGCGCGACGATCGAGTCGTTGCCATTGCCGAACTGGTTGACCGAAGCGGCGTTGTTGGTGCCGTTCTGGTTGACGCCGGAGCGGTTGAACGTGCCGACCTGTAGGGTATCGGCCGTGTTGTTCACGCCGACCTGATCGGTCCGCGAGCGGTTGACGGCACCATACTGCGCGGTGTTGGCCTCGTTGTTGAAGCCAACCTGATCGGTCTGCGAGCCGTTCAGCAGGCCAACCTGGGTCGTGGTCGCATCGTGGCCGACACCGATCTGCGAGGTCAGCGAGCCGTTGAACACGCCGGCCTGGTTGGTATCGGACTCGTTGAAGGCTCCGTCCTGGAGGGTGGCAGAGGCGTTCAGCACCCCAACCTGCGTAGTACCGGCGCGGTTAAAGTCGCCGCCCTGCAGGGTGATCTGGCCGTTGAGCACGCCAAGCTGGAATGTCTCGGACCGGTTGCTCTCGCCGAACTGGCCAGTAACCGAACCGTTCAGGAAGCCGAGCTGGACGGTGTCCTGCGAGTTGGCGCCGACCTGGAACACAGCGTTGCCGTTGGCGAAGCCAACCTGAAGCGTGCCCGAATAGTTGCCTGGGCCGCCGCCGCCGCGCTGGTAGGTGTACGAGAAATTGTTGTCTCCGAGCTGGACCGTATACGCTGTGTTGGAGTGAACATCCAACGGGATCGGGACAGACGGGAAGCAACCCAGGAACGGGATGCACCCCCCCGGAATGACGATGCCGAAGCCAGCCGAAGTTTCCTGGTCGGTGATCTGGGTGTTGTTGTTGCCAAACTGTACGCCACTGGCGGTGTTCAGGCTCCAGTAGTTGGCGCGCTGGCGGATCTGCAGGTTGTTGTTGTTGCCGACCGACACGCCGGCGCCGACGTTGCCCGACGTGTCCGCACCCAACAGCGGCGGAGCGTCGAGCTGGTTGAGCGGTCCGTTATTGTTGTTGCCGAATTGCCCGATGACGCCGACGTTGAACGCCTGAGCGGGAGAGGCCACGAATGCCAGCGCGGTGCCGGCGAGCAGAAGCGTACGCATCTAATTCCTCCAAGAGCAAAAGAATAAACCTCAGCTCCGGAAGCAATCCGGACGGCTGTTGAAAACATCCAAGCTCAAGTGGAAATGAAAGGCCAAACGTCTATCGTATTCAGACTCGGCTATAGAACATAATTAACGGGACACATTAACCAAAGAGCGCTGCCGGTTGAGTGAGACTCCAGTACATCCGTACTGGTGGTCCTCACACATCCGGCAGAACGGGGTACGATTGATGCCGGTGTCGGGATGTCTGTCACGCGGTTGCGGCCCCGGTCACACACTGCAACCGGCCACAACCTGGGCAACGGCGCTCGCCTCGGTAGCTCAGGTCCCAAAAATGCGTTGAATAACAGCGTCTTGCGCTCAAGCGATCCACTGCACGAGGGGCGTTGCACCACTTCTGCCAAAGGCAAAGTGCTTGCCGCGCCGGCGGCTGAACCGCGCGGAGACCGCTCAGCGGTAACCATCATTATGGTATATACATTGCTAACGTCCACGCATCGGGATTATCTGTCCGCCATCGCGCAGGCAGGACGGGCAAGTCCACCGGCGCGAGTTGAAGTCCGGCGTTCCTGTGGAGGGGCCCGCCGGACGGGAGTGCAACAAATCGTGGCCGGTGCGTATCGCCGGGCTACGCGCGTGCCGTATGCGGCGGGTGGCGCGCGTCAGTGAGTGAGTGCTGACGATGGGATATTCGCAGAACAGCCTGACCAGCTGCATCTATGACATGGCGCTGGGGCGCTCGAGCTGGGACAGCATCCTCGACATCCTGGCGGCGACCTTTCCAGGGTGCCTGATCACCGTGTCGGGCGACAACCTTGCCACCGGCGACAATCTCGCCTTCGCGCAGCGCGGTCTCGTGCCCGCCGCCGCCGCCAGCTACCTGTCGACCTACTCAAGCCTCAACCCAACCGTGAGCCTGGGAGCCGACCTGGCGCTCTATCAGGTTTTCCACGACGAAGCGCTGATCGACCGCGACGCGGCCGCGCAGGGCCGGTTCCACCGCGAGTGGCTGAGCCGCCAAGGGGATTTCAGCGCGTCGACCGGCGTGGTGGTGCTGCGCGAAGGGTCGCGGCAGCTGGCCATCCAGATCTACTACCCGCAATTGCGGCAGGCCGAACTCCGGCCCCGGGCCTCAGCCGTGCTGGGGGATGCCGCACAGCATTTCGGCCGTGCCTTCGAGATCGCCAGCCGCACCCGCTTTGCCGATGGCCGCGGCTACCTCGAAGGCGTGGTCGCCGACCTGCCGTTCACCGTCTTCTTCGTCGATGGCGACCTGCGCATCCACTATGCGAACTACCAGGCCGAGACCCTGCGCCGCCAGCATGTCGGTCCATTCTCCAGCGCTGACGGTGTGTTGCGCGCCACCGACGAGAGCGCCGACGCCCAGTTGCGCCAACTGGTCGCCAAGGTGATCTCGGCCAAGCGCACGCCCACTTCGGTGCTGCAGCTCAGCCGCCCCGACAGCGACGAGCGGCATTTCGCCATCGCCCGGCTCGCCAGCCGCGCCGGGCAGAACTACCAGTTGCACGACGCCGTGCTCGATACCGGGCCGCTGGTGATGCTGGTGGTGCATGGCAGTCTCGAGATGAGCTCGCTGCCGACCGACCTCCTCTGGCGCGCCTTCTCCCTCACCGACTCCGAGGCCCGCCTCGCCGAAGCCCTGCTCAACGGCGCCACGCTCGCCGATTTCGCGAAGGAGCGCGAAGTCTCCAAGCAGACCCTGCGCAACCAGCTCGTCGGCGTCATGCGCAAGACCGGCACCCGCCGCCAGTCCGAACTGGTCTCGCTGCTGACCCGGCTGGCCCTGACCTGCCTGTAGGCCCGAAGGCCAGTTTTCTGTAGGCAATGACAAGTGCAGAACAGCTTTGCGCCGGGCTGCCATTCGACGCACGCATCTTGCCTTTTTCGGCCGGCTGGTGACTGATGCCTGCATGAAAGTTCTGATCCTCGGCGGCGGCGTCATCGGCACCACTTCGGCCTATTATCTGGCCCAAGCGGGACATGAGGTGACCGTGCTGGAGCGCCAGCGCGGTGCCGGGCTCGAAACCAGCTTCGCCAATGCCGGTGAGCTCTCCTACGGCTATGCCTCGCCGTGGGCGGGGCCCGGGATTCCGGCCAAGGCCATCAAGTGGCTGCTGATGACCGACGGGCCGCTGGTGCTGCGCCCCAAGCTCGACCCGAAGATGTGGATCTGGGGTCTGCAACTGCTGGCCAACTGCACCCACGCCGCTTACGCCCGCAACAAGGGCCGCATGGTCCGCCTCGCCGATTATTCCGATGCGCAGATGCCGGCCCTGCGCGCGCTGCCCGGCCTGGCCTTCGATGGCCGCGAGCAGGGGACGCTGCAGCTCTTCCGCCAGCAGAAGCAACTCGACCATGCCGGCGACGACATCGCGGTGCTGAAGCAATATGGCGTGCGCTACGAGGTCCTCGATCCCAAGAGTTGCGTCGCCGCCGAGCCGGGTCTCGCAACGGCCACGGTGCCCTTCGTCGGCGGCCTGCGCCTGCCCGATGACGACACTGGCGATTGCCAGATGTTCACCGAGGGCATGGCGAAGATCGCGGCGCAGCAGGGCGTCGCCTTCCACTTCGGCACCACCATTCGCGCCATCGAGAAATCCGGTGGCGCCATTGCCGGCGTCGAAACCGATCGCGGGCGCTTCACTGCCGATGCCTACGTGCTGGCGCTTGGCAGCTACTCGCCAGGCCTCGCCCGCGATCTCGGCCTCACGCTGCCGATCTATCCGATCAAAGGTTACTCGCTCACCGTGCCGATCACCGACGAAACGGTGGCGCCGCGCTCCACCATCATGGACGAGACCTACAAGGTGGCGACGACCCGGCTCGGCGACCGCATCCGCGTCGGCGGCACGGCCGAAATCGCCGGCTACGACCTTACGCTGCACCAGTCCCGCCGCGGCCCGCTCGATCGCTCGCTGCGCGAACTCTTCCCCACCGCCGGCGACACCGCGCGCGCCAGCTACTGGTGCGGCCTCCGTCCGATGACCCCCGATGGCACGCCCATCCTCGGCAAGGCGCTGTCCAACCTCTATCTCAACACCGGCCACGGCACGCTGGGCTGGACCATGGCGGCAGGCTCGGGTCGCGTCCTCGCCGACCTCGTTTCCGGCCGTGAGCCGGAGATCGATACCTCCGATCTCGGGCTTGGCCGCTACTCCGCCTGAGCCTCGACCGGCTGTCCGAAGCGGCGTTTCATCCGCGTCTCGCCGTGCCGTGTCTTCGACCAGGCGAACGGGCTCACCACCAGTTCCCACGCGGCCATCGCCAGCGCCACCCCGTGCAGCAGCCAGTAGAGCGGCAGCAGCAGTTGCGCTGCCAAGAGGTCAAGCCGCTTCAGCCGGTCGAGCCCGGCGATCACCAGCAGCACCGGCCCCAGATAACCCAATAGGAAGATGCCCAGCGTCAGCATCGCGCTCCAGCTGAACGATCCCGGCAGTTGCAGCGTCAGCGCCGAAACCACGAACGACAGCAGGAACGCGGTGTGGAGCGGCGCCGAAAAGATCATGCTGCCTACATAGACGTGGAGGCCGATGAAGCCGGGCCAGCCGAGGTCGTGCAGCAGGCTCCGCCAGTCGCGATCATGCACGATCAGCGTCTGCATCCACCCCTTCATCCAGCGGCTCCGCTGCTTCAGCCAGGCGCCGAGGTGGATCGGCGCTTCTTCACCGGTGCGGCTGTCGATGGTCGCGGTGCGCAGCTTCAGCCGAGCCAGCCGCACGCCCAGATCGGCATCCTCGGTGACGTTGAAGGCGTCCCATCCGCCCAGCATTCGCAGGGCGTCGGCGCGGAAATGGTTGCTGGTGCCACCCAGCGGCATCGGCAGGCGGAGCCGCGCCAGCAGCGGCAGCATCAGCCCGAACTGTCCGGCATATTCCCCGGCGAACAGCGCAGCGAGCGGCCCCTCGCTCGCATTGTCGATCACCAGTTCGGCCTGCAGACACATCAACTCGGGTTGCGCGGCGAAAGTGCTTGCCGCGAGCCGCAGCTGTCGCGGCTCGGGGATGTCCTCGGCGTCGTAGACCACCAGGTGCTCGCCGCGCACCAGCGGCAGCGCATAGTTCAGAGCCTTGGGCTTGGTGCGCGGCATCGCGTCGGGCACCAGCACCAGTTCGAAGCGGGGATCGCTCAGCTCCCGCTGCACCGCCGCGACCGTGGAGAGGCTGCGCGTCTCCACCACGAACAGCACGTCGAGCTTCTCGGGCGGGTAGTCGATGCGCCGCAGCGCCTCCGCCAGTTGGCCGACCATGTGGGCCTCGTCGCGCAGCGGCACCAGCACCGTGTAGACCGGCAGATCGCTGTCACCGAGCAGCGGCACCGGCGGCAGTTGCGGTGGCCGGCTGATCGCGGCGGCGAGCCGCAGCAGGGCAGGGATCAGCAGGACCAGGCCGATGAGCGGCACGAACAGCGTTGCGTTGAGCCATGGCGCCAGCGTCCCTGCGGCCAGCAGCGCTACGAGGAGCACCACGAAACCGATCCGCGCCGATCTCGGGGCGTCGGCCTGGCCGGCCGCGTGGGGCCAGCGCCGCACGAGCCGGTGCCGGGCCGCATCCATCATCGGCGCTTCGGCCAGCGACGCCAGCTCCGCACGGATCGCCGAGTGCGGCACGACGGCGATCAGGCGGCGCAGGTCCGGCCGGATTTCGTGCAGCAGCTTGAGCCGGAGCAGCGTTTCGAACCGCGGGGACGAATAAACGATATCGCGGTCAAGCAGGGGCATGCGCAGCGAGCGGATCTCTCCCAGCCGCTCGATCTTCTCGATCACCTTGCCACGAGGCGAACCGCCGGGCACGACGGAGAAGAATTCGAGGCCCGCCCACGCGGCGGCCCGCTCCATCACTATTGTCTCGCCCAGGCCGAAGCGATGCGCGCAATAATCGAGGGGATCGACCTCCAGCTCCAGCGCTGTCTCGACCAGCGCCAAGGCCTGTTGATCGGTCTCGATGTATTCGACAAGTACTGCCCTGAGGAGCGCCCCCGCCTCCGACATTTGTCCCGCCAATAATCAAAAAGCAAAACCTTAACTGCGAAGTTAATAAAAGATAAACAACCGACGGGCGTCAAGCCGTCCTCCGACCCGCGGCCGGTTCCGGCTCACCCCTCGCCAACCGCTGCGAATTCGGCGATAAGCCGGACAAAGCCCGCTGCCGGAATACCCATGCGCGCCATCGCTTTCGCCCTGCTGCTGCTGCTCGCAGCCCCCGTCGCCGCCGCTGCGCAGGCGCTGCCCTATCATGTCGATCCGGGCGCGCGCGATGTCGTGCCGAACCTATCGACGGTGCCGGCCATCCGTTTCCTGACCACGGCCGACTATCCCCCCTTCAATTTCCGCGACGACAAGGGTGAGCTCGTGGGTTTCCACGTCGACCTCGCTCGCGCGCTCTGCGATGAACTGAAGATCGCCTGCACCGTGCAGGCCTGGCCGTGGGAGCAGGCCGCCAGGGCACTCGAAGACAACCAGGGCGATGCGTTGATCGCCGGGGTCGCCATCACCCCCGAGAATGGCGAAGTGTTCGATTTCTCGTCGATCTACCTGATGCTGCCAGGCCGCTTCGTGACATCGGTGGCAACGGCGCAGGACTTCGATCCGCAGAGCCTCGAGGGGCGGAAGGTCGCGGTCCGCCAGGGCTCGACGCACGAGGAATTCATGCGCCGCTACCTGCCGGCGGCGCAACTCGTCGCCTTCGACAGCGAGTTCGCGGCCCTCGATGCGTTGGAAAACAGCGAGGTGGATGCCTGGTTCGGCGACGCGCTGCGCGCCTCGTTCTGGCTCAACACCAATATCGGCTGCTGCGATTTCGCCGGAGAGCCGTACTTCCGGCCCGACCTGTTCGGCGAGGGTCTGGCCGTGGCGTTTACCCCCGGCCACGACGCCGTTCGGCTGGCCGTCGACTATGGCCTCGCACGGCTCAAGCGTTCAGGCGTCTACGACGAACTCTACCTGCGCTGGTTCCCGGTGAGCTTCTACTGACCTAGATGTTGCGCATGCGGGCGCGGGCGCTGGCCTCGATGGCGCCGGTCACCAGGCTGTTCACCGTCAACCGGTCACGCACCATCTCGAGCAGGCGGAGTTCTTCCTGCGGCAACTGCACGTCCACCACCGCGATCTCCACCGCCAGGGCGTAAGCGGTATCGTGCAGGCGCTCGGGGATGACGGCGGTTGCCGCGTCGAGCACCCCCTGGAAACCCTCGGTATTGGTCATGTCGACCGCTTCGTTGGCAACACGGCTCAACTGGTCCATGTCGTAGCCGCCGAACACCGGCGAGCGCACCACCAGATCGGCGATCGCATCGAGTTCGTTCTGCGAAATCCCCTCATCCGACGAGGCGGTAACCACCATGATGTGGATGAGCGCGTCCTGAACCGAGAGAGCCATTGATGTCCTGCCTTGCAAAAAGTCCCGCATAACTAGGCAGCGCGCCAACGCTTGGCAACCCACGCGCCCTTCGTTTGCTTGACGGAACCTTGCCCGCTGGTGCATTGAGCCGCATTCCCTCCATCGCCATTGAGGCAGCCCGTGCCCGCGCCCCTTCCGACCCTCGATCCCGCCTTCTTCGATGCCGCGCAGACCGCCCGCGCCTGGCCTTTCGAGGAAGCAAGGAAACTGGTCGCGCGCGTGCAGCGGCGGGGCCTCACCGAAGTGCTGTTCGAGACCGGCTACGGCCCCTCGGGCCTGCCGCATATCGGCACCTTCGGCGAAGTGGCGCGCACCACCATGGTCCGCACCGCCTTCCGGCTGCTGACCCGCGACGAGATCCCGACGCGGCTGCTCTGCTTTTCCGACGACATGGACGGCATGCGCAAGATTCCGGAAAACGTTCCGGATCGCGCCGCGCTCGAGCCCTATGTGCAGATGCCGCTGACATCTGTGCCCAACCCCTTCGGTGGCGAGCACAAGAGCTTTGGCGAGCACAACAACGCCATGCTGCGTCGTTTCCTCGACACCTTCGGCTTCAACTACGAGTTCGCCAGCGCGACCGAATACTACAAGGCCGGCAAGTTCGACGACGTGCTGCTGCGCGCCGCCGAGCGCTACGACCAGATTATGGCCGTGATGCTGCCGAGCCTCGGCGAGGAGCGCCAGGCGACCTACTCGCCGTTCCTGCCGATTTCCCCGATCTCCGGCCGCGTCCTCTACGTGCCGATGAAGGCCGTCGACGCCAGGGCCGGCACCGTCACCTTCGCCGACGAGGATGGCACCGACGTCACCCTGCCGGTCACCGGCGGCAACGTGAAGCTGCAGTGGAAGCCGGACTTCGGCATGCGCTGGGCCGCGCTTGGCGTCGATTTCGAGATGTTCGGCAAGGACCACCAGACCAACCAGCACATCTACGACAAGATCTGCGAGATTTTGGGCGGCGTGGCGCCGGAGCACTACGTCTACGAGCTGTTCCTCGACGACCTCGGCCAGAAGATCTCGAAGTCCAAGGGCAACGGCCTCACCATCGACGAGTGGCTGACCTACGCCGGCACCGAGAGCCTGTCGCTCTACATGTTCCAGAAGCCGCGCGTGGCAAAGCGCCTGTTCTTCGACGTCATCCCGCGCGCCGTCGACGATTACTACCAGTACGTCGCCAGCTTCAACGGGCAGGATGCGGCGGCGGCCCTCGAGAACCCGGCCTTCCACATCCACTCCGGCAAGGTGCCGGTGGTCGACATGCCGATCACCTTCGGCCTGCTGCTGAACCTCGCGTCCGCCGCCAACGCGCACGAGAAGGCGGCGTTGTGGAACTACATCACCCGCCGCCTGCCCAACGAGACGCCGGTGAGCAACCCCGAGCTCGACCGGCTCGCCGGCTACGCCGTGCGCTACTTCAACGACGAGGTGAAGTCGAAGAAGGTCTTCCGCGCTCCGACCGAGAAGGAACGCGCCGCGCTTGCCGACCTCGCCGACCAGTTGGCCGGCAAGGAGACGCTCGAGGCGAAGGAACTGCAGGACATCGTCTACGCCGTCGGCAACGCCCACACTTTCGAACCGCTCCGCGACTGGTTCGGCGCCATCTACCAGGTGCTGCTCGGCGCCGACCAGGGCCCGCGCTTCGGCTCGTTCATCGCGCTCTACGGCGTCGAAGAGACGCGCAAGCTGATCGCCGACGCATTGGCCGGGAAGCTGGTGACGGTGGCCTGAGGGGGGACGCGTGCAGTCCGCCCTGCCTCTACCGCCCCCTTCACCATGCTCCGCATGGTCCCCTTCCCCCGTAAACGGGGGAAGACCCCGACGACCTCAGCGCCTCACCTCCTGCGCTAACGAAGCCGGTGTCCCGGCCTTGATCCTCCCCTGCGAAGCGGGGGAGGGGGAACGGCGTAGCCGGTGGAGGGGGCGGCACCGGCACGACGTCAGCACAAGCGACCACCGCCCAGCCCTCACCCCCTCAAAAACCCCACCGTCCGCTCGAACGCGCTTCGCGCTGCTGCCGCATCGAACTCCGGCCGGTCCTTCTCGGCGAACCAGTGCCGCGTCCCCGGATAGATGATCGCGCCGCCCGGTGCGCCGGCTGCCTCCAGCATCCGGATCATCCCCGGCTGATCATCCTGGAACTCGTCGGTCTCGGCGAAATGCCCGAGCACCGGCACTGCGCCCAGTGTCACCTCGCGATCGGCGTAGTAAGTCACCAGCCGGTGCAGCGGCAACGTGTCCATCAGCCCCAGCAACTGGAACGCCCCGAACGAGAACCCCACGCCGCTGATCGGACCACGCACTCCCGGGTGCCCGGCCAGCCGCTCGAACGCCGCCGTCAGCCGGCCCGGCGCCGCCTGCCAGTGCTTCTCGATCAGCGCCTGCGCATCGTCTCGGTCGGTCACCACCGTCCCCTCGAACGCGTCCGGCAGCCCGACGACGAAGCCAAGCTCCGACAGCGCCCGGCCGTAGTCGCGCACCGTCGCGTTCCGCCCCCACCACGGATGCGCCACCAGCACGCCGGGGCCGCTACCGCTTTGCGGCAACAGGATCTCGAGATCGGAACTCATCTTCGCTCCTCCTTTGGCAGGCGAAACTACAGGTGAAACTACTGGCTGGCCCAGACGATGCGGCCGATGCCCTCGATCTCGTGCACCTCGATGGTGCGCGGCGCATGCGCCGGGTTGAGCGAATGCAGTTCGACCGCCTTGGGCGTCTGCCGATGCAGCACCTTCACCAGCACCTCGCCGCCCTTGGTCCGCACCACCACGCGGTCGCCGCGCCGCATCTGCGCGGTGGGTGACACCACCACCACGTCCCCATCGCGATAAAGCGGCAGCATGGAATCTCCGCTCACTTCGAGCGCGTAGGTGCCGTCTTCCTGGCTCGATGGCAGCTCCACCACGTCCCAGCCCTGTCCGGCCGGAAAGCCGGCCGAATCGAAGAACCCGCCCGATCCGGCCTGCGCGAGGCCCAGCAGCGGCACCACCGGTCGCACGATCTCCGGACCGCGCATCTGCACGAAGGCGCCACCGCCGGAGAGGAACGCATCGAAACTCTCACCCGTCGCCTCCAGCACCTTGGCGATGCTTTCGGTCGACGGCCAGCGCTCGCGCCCGTCCTTGCTGATCCGTTTCGATTTGTTGAAGGCCGTCGCATCGAGCCCGGCCACGCGCGCCAGGCCAGACGCGGAAAAGCCGTGACGCTCGGCGAGCGCGTCGATCGCGTTCCAGATATCGACATGCGAGACCATTCGGGCGGTCCATGCAGCGGGATGGATTCCTCGTCGATGAGGAAACTTGTCCTATCTAGCCCGCGCCGCCCGCCGCTGTAAAGTCGCGCAGCCCAACTTGTGATTCCGTGCGGGCCCCACTAGGTTCCCGCGCCATGGTCACCCCGATGCAAACCCCCGAATTCGTCTACAAGGTCGTCAGCCGCGAGGTGTACGACGCCTCGATCGCTTCCGGCACGTTCGTCGGCCAGCCGATCGACAAGGCGGATGGCTATATCCACCTCTCGACCGCCGCCCAGCTCAGCGAAACCATCCGGCTCTACTTCGCCGGCCTCACCGACCAGGTGCTGTTCCAGCTTGCCTGCGCTCCCTTCGGCGCGGCGATGCGGTGGGAGGCGTCGCGCAATGGCGAACTCTTCCCGCATCTCTACGCCGAACTGCCGATGCGCGCGCTCGGCCCGATCGCCCATATCGACGTCGCGGCCGATGGCAGCGTCACGCTGCCGGACTGGGTAAAGTGATCCTCTCCCGTCTGTCGCCGCTGCTGCGCGTGCCGCTCGTTTCCGGCTTCACGCGCGAGGCGCTGCTGAAGATGGATCCCGAGATCGCCCACGGTGCCACCATCTCGGCGCTTCGCCTCGGCCTCGCGCCGGAGCAGGATGGCAGCGATCCGCCCGAACTGCACACAACGCTCTGCGGCCTCGACCTCAGGAACCCGGTCGGTATGGCCGCCGGCTTCGACAAGAACGCCGAAGTCCCCAAGCCGCTCGCCCGCATGGGCTTCGGCATGGTCGAGATCGGCACCGTCACGCCGCGGCCGCAGACCGGCAACCCCAAGCCGCGGCTGTTCCGCATCGCGGCCGCCGACGGCGTCATCAACCGCATGGGCTTCAACAACGAGGGTCACGACGCGGCCTTCGCGCGGCTCAAGGGCGCGCATATCGGCGCCATCCTCGGGGTGAACATCGGCGCCAACAAGGATTCCGAGGATTTTGTCGCCGACTATGTCACCGGCGTCACCCGCTTCGCCGAAGTCGCCGACTACCTGACCATCAACGTTTCCTCGCCCAACACGCCGGGCCTCCGCAACCTGCAGGCTGACGAGGCGCTGGAGCGGCTGCTCGGCGCCGTGCTGAAGGCGCGCTCGAAGGCCTCGGTCCGCGTTCCGGTGCTGTTGAAGATCGCGCCCGACCTCGACGAAAAGGCGCTCGACGGCATTGCCCGCGTCGTCCTCGCCACCGATCTCGACGGCCTCATCGTCTCCAACACCACCATCACCCGCGACCCGGTCGAGGGTATGGAGAACGCCACCGAAACCGGCGGCCTGTCGGGCAAGCCGCTGTTCAACCTCTCGACCCGCAAGCTCGCGCAGGTCCGCCAGCGTGTCGGCACGCTGCCGATCATCGGCGTCGGCGGCATCCACTCGCCCGAAAGCGCCGTCGCCAAGTTCGAAGCCGGCGCCGACGCCATCCAGCTCTACTCGGCGCTGGTGTTCGGCGGCTTGGACATGCTCGACCGGATCAAGCGCGGCCTCGCAGCCGCCGTGCGGAGCAGGGGCCTGACCTCGGTCTCGCAGCTGACCGGCAAGACGACCCAAGAGTGGGCAAGCGGCAAGGCGAGCTTGTAGCGCCGGCAGAGGCCGATCCCTCGCAACACCCACTGTCACCCCGGCGCAGGCCGGGGCCCATCCTGAGCGCTCTCTGCGGCAGTGACGGTGCAGCTACCTCTCAGGCTGGATCCCGGCCTTCGCCGGGATGACGGCCGGTCGGGTAACCCTCACCCCTCCGTCACCAGATCGATCGCCAAATCCGCCCGGCCGCGCGAGCGCTTCACCAGGTCGTAGTTGGCGAGGTCGACCCGCTCGACATGCTCGCGGTTACGGGCCTCGTTGAACAGCCCGTGCTCGGCATGGCGCTTCAGCAGCCGCGCCTTGACCGCATCGCGCGGCACGTCGATGAACACCGCAAGGTCGAGCAGCGGCCGCACCTGCCACCAGGGCGCATTGGCGAGCAGCAGGTAGTTGCCCTCCACCACTAGCACCCGCGCGCTCGCCGGCACGATGAACGCATCGACCACCACGTCCTCGATCTCGCGCGAATAGCCCGGGCCGCTGATTGGCGTCGTCGCCGCCTTCACCCCGGCGAGGAACTCGGCGAACGCGGCGCCCTCGAAAGTGTGCGGCGCGCCCTTGTCCTTCACCGTCCCCAGCGATTCGAGCTTGGCGTGCCGCATGTGGAAGCCGTCCATCGGAACATAGGCGGCGAGCCCGGGGGTGGCGGCGTTCAACGCCTCGACCAGCCGCACCGCGAGCGTCGACTTACCGACGCCGGGACCACCTGAGATGCCCACCGCGATCCGTCCGCCGCGACTGGCCAGCACGGACAGTGCCCTGTCGGCGATCGCTGTCAGCGCTGCCTCCGGCGCCAGTTGCAACACCTGCGGTTCGTTGTCGTTCATCGAAGCCCTCCGTAGCGAGACTTCTAGCACTTGCCGCTTCCGGGCGCACACCCCATACTGCGCACAAACCGGGAACGCCGCTTGCCTCTCCACCCCCAGATTGCCGACTGGTTTGCCTCCAAGGGCTGGTCGCCGCGCGCCCACCAGCTCGATGTGCTGGAAGCGACCGAGGCTGGCGACTCGGCGTTGCTGATCGCCCCGACCGGTGCCGGCAAGACGCTGGCTGGGTTCCTGCCCACCATCAACGACCTGATCGACAACCCCGCGAAGGGCCTCCACACTCTTTACCTGTCGCCGCTCAAGGCGCTCGCCGTCGACGTGCAGCGCAACCTGATGGCGCCTGTCACCGAGATGGGGCTGCCGATCAAGGTCGAGGCCCGCACCGGCGACACGCCGGCACACCGCCGCCAGCGCCAGCGCACCGATCCGCCGCACATCCTGCTCACCACCCCCGAGCAGCTGGCGCTGCTGCTGAGCCACGCCGATGCCGGCAAGCTGTTCGGTGGCCTCAGGCGCATCGTCATCGACGAACTGCACGCCATGGTCACCAACAAGCGCGGCGAACTGCTGTCGCTGGGGCTGGCGCGGCTGGGCACGCTGGCGCCGCAACTGCGGATCACGGCGCTCAGCGCCACCGTCGCGCATCCCGAAATCCTGCGCGACTGGATCGCCACCCCGGTGCCGAACGCCGAGGCCCGGCTGCTGCTGGGGACAGGCGGGGCGATGCCTGATATCGGCATCCTCAACACCGAGCAGTATGTGCCCTGGGCCGGCCACTCCGCCGCCTACGCCATCCCCGACCTATACCAGGTGATCAAGGCGCACCGCACCACGCTGCTCTTCGTCAACACCCGCTCGCAGGCCGAACTGCTGTTCCAGCTGCTGTGGGAGGCCAATGACGAGGACCTCCCCATCGCCATGCACCACGGCTCGCTCGCCGTCGAACAGCGGCGCAAGGTCGAAGCGGCCATGGCGGAGGGCCGGTTGCGGGCGGTGGTGTGCACCTCCACCCTCGATCTCGGCATTGATTGGGGCGATGTCGACCTCGTCGTGCAGATCGGCGCGCCCAAGGGTGCGAGCCGCATGCTGCAGCGCATCGGCCGCGCCAATCACCGGCTCGACGAGCCATCGAAGGCGCTGTTCGTCCCCTCCAACCGCTTCGAGGTGCTGGAATGCGAGGCGGCGCTCGAAGCGGTCCAGCACAACTGGCAGGACAGCGAGGATCCCGTCTCCGGCGGCCTCGACGTGCTGGCACAGCACGTCCTCGGCTCCGCCTGCGCCGACGCTTTCGACCCCGTGGCGCTGCACGACGAAGTCCGCCGCGCCTGGCCCTATCGCGACCTCGACTGGGAGACCTTCGAGCACGTCGTCGATTTCGTCGCCACCGGCGGCTATGCGCTGCGCGCCTACGAGCGCTACGCCAAGCTGAAGGTGATGCCCGATGGCAAGTTCCGCATCGCCCATCCCGGCATCGCCCAGCAGTACCGCCTCAACATCGGCACCATAATCGAGGAGGCCATGGTGAAGGTGCGGCTGGTGCGGGGCAGGGGCTTCAAGACCGGCGCGACCACCGGCCCGATCGGCCGCGGCGGTCGCGTGCTGGGCGAGATGGAGGAGTACTTCTTCACCACCCTCACCAAGGGCGACACGTTTCTCTTCGGCTCGGAGGTGGTGGCCTACGAGGGCATGGTCGAGAGCGAGGCCTACGTGTCACGTTCGCAGGGCAAGGACCCCAAGATCCCATCCTACATGGGCGGCCGCTTCCCGCTTTCGACCTTCCTCGCCGAGGGCGTGCGCAAGCTGCTCGCCCATCCCGACGACTGGAGCCAACTCCCCGACCAGGTGGCCGACTGGCTGCGCCTGCAGCGCGACGTCTCGCTGCTGCCGCAGCCCGACAGCCTGCTGGTCGAAACCTTCCCGCGCGGCAGCCAGAACTTCCTCGTCTGCTACCCCTTCGAAGGCCGCCTGGCGCACCAGACCCTCGGCATGCTGCTGACCCGCCGTCTCGAACGCGCCCGCGCCCGGCCGCTGGGCTTCGTGGCATCGGATTATTCCCTTGCCATCTGGGGCCTGGGCGATTTCTCCGGCCTGATCCGCACCGGCCGGCTGTCGCTCGACGACCTGTTCGACGAGGACATGCTCGGCGACGACCTCGAGGCCTGGCTCGACGAGAGCGCCCTGATGCGCCGCACCTTCCGCAACTGCGCCATCATCGCCGGGCTGATCGAGCGCCGCCACGTCGGGGTGAAGGAAAAGACCGGGCGGCAGATCACCGTGAGCTCCGACATCATCTACGACGTGCTCTACCAGCACGAGCCCGACCACATCCTGATCCAGGCGACGCGGCGCGATGCCGCGCGCGGCCTGCTCGATATCGAGCGCCTCGGCCACATGCTCGCCCGGATCAAGCAGCACATCGTGCACAAGCCCCTCGACCGAATCTCCCCTTTGGCGGTACCGATTCTGCTCGATATCGGCAAAGAGGCCGTCTTCGGCGAGGCCCGCGAAAGCGCCATGGCCGACGCCGCCGACGAGCTGATCAGGGAAGCGATGGGGCAGGTTTGACGTATTCTACTGCGGCACTTTCCGACGAGGAAGAAACCCCCGTGCTGCTCAGCTTCTGCTGCCACCAGTTCGAAGCCCTGCCGTCCGGCGCCCTGTTCTGGCGCGCCGAGAACGCCCTGCTGGTCGCCGACCTGCACCTCGAAAAGCTGAGTTCCTACGCACGGCGCGGCAGCCTGCTGCCCCCCTACGACACCGGCATGACCCTGCGGCGTCTCGAAGCGGACCTCGACCTGACCGGGGCGGCCGAAGTCATCGCGCTCGGCGACAGCTTTCACCGCGACGAAGGCAGCACCACGCTCCTCCCGGCCGACCGCCTCCGCCTCGCCGCCCTGATGGGCCGCGCTCGCTGGACCTGGATTTCCGGCAACCACGATCCCGCGCCGCACAGCCTCGGCGGCACTTGCGCCAGTATCGTCGAGCGCGCGGGCCTGACCCTGATCCACGAGCCGAAACGCAACCAGCAGGGCATCGTCGCCGGCCACCTGCACCCCTCGGCCCACATCGCCATGAACGGCCGCTCGGTGCGCCGCCCGTGCTTCGTCCACGACAACCGCACCTTCATCATGCCCGCCTACGGCGCCTCCACCGGCACGCTGAACATCCTCGCCCCTGCCTTCGTCGGCCTGCTCCACTGGCCGACGCTGGAGGTAGCGATGATCGGCAAGGGCCGCGTCTACCCGGTCAGCCCGAAGCGGCTGATCACCGGGGCCGAGTGGTAGCGCTCAGCGCCGGAACACCACGCCGCCGAGCCAGCCGGTGAACAGCGCCAGCACCACGCAGACCAGCCCGTAGAGCAGGGGTTGCTGGCGCGAGGCGAGGCCGAGGAAGCGTTCGAACCCGATCTTGCGCACCGAAAAGCCGTTGGTTTTTCGGGCGATGATCTCGCCGTCCTTGAACAGGTAGGTGTGCGCGATATAGGGGCCCGGCGGTGCATCGGATGGCAGCACTACCTGGGCGAAGTAGAACGTATCGGAGCGGAAGATCACGCCCTGCTCGTTGAGCCGGTACAGCCCCTTGCGCTCCATCAGCTTCACCAGCTCGCCGCGAAACAGCTGCGATTGCGGGTAGGGAGCCGAGGTCTTGCCGATCGACGGGCTGTCGAGCGGAATGGCGGTTTCGGCCAGCGTGACCGGGTTGGTGATCGTGTCGAGCTTCGCGTCGCTCAGCACCTGGTAGAACGACGGGAACTCTTCGTAGACCGCCTGCTCGGTGTTGATCCAGACGCCGAAAGCGTTGGTCATCTTGCGCGCCACCCGCCTTTGCAGCGGGCCGGTCACCGTCACCACCACGTGGTACGGGCCCTCGACAAATTTCTGCTCCGACCCCGCCTCCGGCGCGATCGTGCCGAACAGCGTCAGCGTCTGGCCGGCGAAGCTGGAGGTGATCGCCACCTCCTCGCTGCTGACCTGGGTCACCAGTTGCTCGGCATCGGCGCCACTGGCGAGGATGCCGAAGCCGAGCGCGATGAGCAGCCGCCTCATATCGCCCCCCCGATGCCCATCACGGCCATCGAGAACGGGTTCGACGGGGGGATGACGAGGCTGACGCCGAAGCGGATCGCCACCGCCAGCACCAGCAGGGCGAGCAAGGCGCGCAACTGCTCGCCGCGCAGGTATTTTCCAGCGGAAGCACCGAACTGCGCCCCCACCGTGCCGCCCACCATCAGGCAGAAGGCGAGGATGATATCGACGCTCTGGCTGGTCACCGCATGGAGGATCGTCGTTGCCGCCATCATCGCCACCACCTGCAGCAGCGACGTGCCGATCACCATGTTGCCCGGCACGCGCAGCAGGTAGACCAGCGCCGGCACGAGGATGAAGCCGCCGCCGATGCCGAGCAGCGCGCCGACGACGCCGATGCAGAACCCGAGCAGCAGCACCGGCACCACCGAGATGTAGAGCCGCGACTTCTTGAACCGCACGCGGAAGGGCAGGCCGTGGAACCAGTTATGCTGGTTGGGCAGCTTCTCGCGCACCACGATGCCGGCCCGGCGCTTCAGAATCGAGCGCACCGCCTCGACCATCATCAGCGTGCCGACAAAGCCCAGTAGGATCAGGAAGCCCAGCGAGATGAACAGGTCGAGCTGGCCCAGCGCCCGCAGCACGCCGAAGATCCAGACCCCGAGGAACGAGCCGAGGATGCTCGACAGCACCAGGTAGATCGACAGATGCAGGTCGATCTGTCCGCGCCGGTAGTAGCTGAGCGCGCCCGAGGTCGAGGCGGCAACCACCTGGCCCGTCACCGAAGCGACGGCCACCGAGGACGGCACGCCCGAAAAGATCAGCAGCGGGGTCAGCAGGAACCCGCCGCCCACGCCGAACAGTCCCGACAGAAAGCCGACCGCACCCCCGATCCCCACAAGGAAGAACAGGTTCATCGAGAGCTCGGCGATCGGCAGATAGACCTGCACGGGCGGCGTCCACTTGGCGCTGGGGCATTCTCGGCCTAGCGCTCGGCGGAGACCAAAATGCGACAGTTTTCGCGAATTGCATCAAGCGTTAGCAGCTAAATGCAAAGGCGAGGTTATTGCGCGGAGAACTCGTGGAAATCAGCCGCGCAGGTGAGTTAATTCGACCACTCTAGTGGTCATGCGGCGACAGCAGCTCGGCGAACTGGCCTTCCTCGATCCGGCTCGCCGCGATCACCGCCTGGGTACGGCTGTCGACGTCGAGCTTCTGCAGGATGGCGGAGACATGCGCCTTCACCGTCGCTTCGGAGATCGACAGTTCATAGGCGATCTGCTTGTTCATCAGCCCATCGCTGAGCATCATCAGCACGCGAATCTGCTGCGGGGTCAGGGTGGAGAGCCGCTGCATCAGCGCCGACTGGGCATCCTCGGCCGGCAGCTCCATCCCGTCCGGGACGTAGACCTCGCCCGACAGCACCATCTCGATGGCCCGGCGGATATCGGTCGGCCCGACCGACTTGTGCAGGTAGCCGGCAGCGCCGAGCTCGAACGCCCGCCGCACCACGGCGCCCTCGTCGACGGCCGAGATGATCATCACCGGAATTTCGGGGTACTGGGCGCGCAGCAGCAGCAGGCCCGAAAAGCCGCGCGATCCGGGCATGTTGAGGTCGAGCAGCACCAGGTCGCACTCGCGATCAGCGCCGAGCGCCGTTGTCAGCGTCGCGATGTCTCCCGCTTCCTCGACCGAAATCGACGGATCGCCGCCTGCCAGCGTCTGCTTCAGCGCCGCACGAAACAGCGGGTGGTCGTCAACGATGATGATGCGCCGTCGGGTCATTGCCTGGGCCGAGCTCCTGTGGTCGCCTTGGTAACAAGCGGGTTGCGGCTTTTATATCCCACTAAAGGCGGGCCGTGGGCCACCGAATCGCGTGGCAGATCCCGCACCGTTGCAAAATGCATCGCCGTTTAACGCGATCTTTACCATGTTTTCCCAAGAGTGGACGGACGGCCATAGCCTTAACTGGGTGATCGGTCGGCATTTTCTCAGGGAAAGGTCCCTGAAACCTTCGGGAACCGTCAATGGTCCGCGCCAATCCACAGTACGATCAGCAAGCCGATGCCGGCGAATGGCAGGACCTGCGAAGCGAGTTGGTGGCTTTGCTCGACCAGGTGGAAACCCAGGTCACGCTGACCAAGCAGCCCGATCCGGCCTATCACGGCCTGACCGAGCGCATGCGCGACCTGCGCCATCAGGTGACCGAGATCGAGCCGGAGACGCGCCATCGCGAGGCCCTGCGTTCGGTACAGCGTGCGGTGTCGCGGTTTTCGGACCGCGACGAGCTGCCGCCCGCCGGGCCGGTCAACCCGCGCGATACCCTCGAATCCGCCATCCAGCAGATCCGCTCCCGGCATTTTCCGATTCCCGCAACTGTTGCGCCGCCGTTGCTGCGCGAGCCGCCGCGGCCGCTCGACTCTCCCCGTTTCGATGAGCTTGCCGATGCCGTGGGCGGCATCTCCGGGCGCCTCGAGCGGCTGGAGGCGGGCCTTCACACCCAGGCCCGGGGGCAGACCGCCAACGTCAAGGAAATCGCCGAGCAGGTCGGCCAACTGAGCCAGGTCGTCGAACTGCTGGCCGGCGCCGTTGGCGAGACTGGGCAGGTCAAGCGCCTCGAAGGCCAGATTGCCGGCCTTGCCAAGCTCGTTGCCCGCGAGCCGCAGATCGATGTGTCGGCGCTGACCCGCCGCCTCGATGATGTGTCGCAGACGGTGGGCAAGCTTGCCGAACTGCAGAAGGCTTATGCCGACCGCTCGGACACCTCTGGCCTCACCCAGCGGCTCGACGACGTGACCGCCACTGTCGGCCGCCTCGCCGACCTGCAGGTCCAGCTCGCCGAAAAATCCGACACCTCTGGTCTCAACCGCCGGCTCGACGACGTGACCGCCACCGTCGGCCGTCTCGCTGATCTCCAGGTGAAGCTGGCCGACCGCTCGGACACCTCCGGCCTCACCCGGCGCCTCGACGATGTGACCGCCACCGTCGGCAAGCTCGCCGACCTGCAGGTCCAGCTGGTCGACAAGACCGACAATACCGGCCTTAGCCGCCGACTCGACGACGTCACCGCCACTGTCGGCCGTCTCGCCGACCTGCAGGTGCAGGCCGCCAACCGCGCAGAAGCGCCGCAGGCCGGCATCAAGGACGCGATGCAGGCGATCGAGGACGGCGTCCGCGCCATCTACGACCGCATCGATGGCATCGAGCGGCAGATGGCCATGCCGCCGGCCGAGCTCGAAAAGATCACCGACGAACTGCACCGCTTCGCCGCCGCCATGAAGGGCCCGCAGCAGCCGCAGGGCCTGATTGAACTGATCGATGCGCTCAACCAGCGGATTTCCGACATCGAAGTCCGCGGCCCCGGCGCGGTGGAACTCCGCGCCGATGTCGATGCCATGCGCTCGGCCGTTGTCGAGGCGATGGAGCCCCGCTTCGCCGCCATCGAGACGCAGCTCGTCGCCATCTCCGACAAGGTCGCCAATCCGCCTGAACTCAATGTCGGCCAGCTCGAGGCCCAAGTCCGCCAGCTGGTGGCGCGCATGGATCAGACCGGCGAGCAGCTGACCGGCCTCGCCAAGCTCTACAGCCAGCCGGGCGAAGCCGCGCCCGATTTCGATGTGCTGGCCGACAAGGTAGCCGAACGGACGTCTGCCGCGCTGGCCGATCGCGATGCGCGGTCCGGCCTCGGCGAGACCGAATATGCCGAGCTCGAAAAGCGCCTCGGCCGCGTCATGGAGCGTGTTGCCGCCGAACGGCCCGCCGATGATGGCTCGGCTCTCGAAGCCACGATACGCGAGGTCAACGACCGGCTGGCGCGCCTCGAGGTTTCAGTCGCGCGGCCTGCCGCGCTGCCGCTCGCCACGCAGCCAGCCTTCCCCGCGGCAGAGCCGGGACCCCAGCCAGTTGCGGCGCCCGTCGCGCCTGCTCCCCGGCCTGAGCCAACGCCGGACCTGTCGGTCGACGTTGAGCTGCCGGATGATCCGCTGGCTCCGCTCCTTGCCCAGATCGAGCGCGACGACGCGCCGGCCGAGGCGTTTACGCTTTTCGAGCCCGAACCCGAGCCCGAGCCCGAGTCGATCGTTGCGGTCGCGCCGGCCCGGATTGCTGACGCCATGCCCGCCAATCCGGTGGAAGAGGCGGCGCTCTACGACCAGCCCTTCGCCGATCCCACGCCGCTGCAGCGCGCGCTCGAGGCCAAGAATGGCCCGCGCCGCCGCCATCCCGGCATGGCCGTCGAGCCTGCTGCGGACGACCTGCCTCCGGCGCCGGTCCCCAGCTTCGATTTCGCCGACGCCGGGCCGTCCGCCTTCGAGCCGATGATTGACGATCGTCCGTTGCCGCCGCTGTCGAGCCTCGACGATGCGGCGATCGCTCCGCTTCCGGCGCGGCCGGTCGAGCCCATCGGCCCGGCAATCACCGATCGCAATACCTTCATCGCCGCTGCCCGGCGCGCCGCCATGCGGCAACCCACCGGCCCGGCGGCCGTGAGTGCCGCAGTGCCCGGCGGTTCGCTGATCGCCCGCGCCTTCACCCGCTTCCAGGCCACCCGCGCCGCCCAATCCGAAGCGGGCGTCGAGCTGCCGGCCGAGCCGGTTGCTCCCCCGCCGGTCGCCGAGAAGCCGCACAAGCTCGAAAAGCCGAAGAAGGAATCACGGTTCAGGCTGGGTCGCCGCCAGTTGGCCGGCGACAAGGAGCCGATCGTATCGTGGACGCCTGACGACGAGGCATCCGTCCTGCCCGCCGCACCCGAGCCGCAGACCGTCGCGCTCGGTGCCGAGGAGACTGCCCCCTCCGATGCTGGCAAGCCCGCCGCCAAGGAAAGCTTCCTGCTGCGCCATCGCCAGCCCATCCTGCTCGCAGCCTCGGTTGTCGCGGTGGCCTGCCTCACCATCAATTTCCTGAACCAGCGTCTCGACGAGCAGGCACCGGTGACGGCCGAGGCCCCGCCCGTCGATGTCGGCGACGCCACCCTTTCGCCCACGCCGATCGCCGAGCAGCTGAGCCTGCCGACCACCCCGGCCCGCGTCGTCGGCATGTCCGATCCGCTCGCCACCGCCTCGATCGATCCCTCCGCCGCGCAGGGCTTCGTGCCGGCGGACGACCAGCCCATGCCGGCGGCCGTCGCCGCCACCGATCCGGCGAACCTCGCAGCCGGCCTCGAGCCGCTCGAGAGCCCGGTGCAGGTCGAGCTGCCGCCCGACAATCTCGGTCCCATCGAACTGCGCCAGGCCGCCGCCCATGGCGATGCCCGCGCTCAGTTCGAGGTCGCCGCCATCTACACCGAGGGCCGCGCCGTTCCCGAGGACCTTGAGGCCGCCGCCATCTGGTACGAGCGCGCCGCCAGCCAGGGCTTTGCCCCGGCCCAGTATCGCCTCGGCAATCTCCACGAGGCCGGCAAGGGCGTCGAGCAGGACCTGACGCAGGCCCGCATCTGGTACCAGCAGGCCGCCGAAGCCGGCAACCGCATGGCCATGCACAACCTCGCCGCGCTCTACGCCAGCGGCGGGCTCGGTACCCAGCAGTTCGACGCCGCCGCCAAGTGGTTCGAGGAAGCCGCCAATAGCGGCATGAAGGACAGCCAGTTCAACCTCGGCATGCTCTACGCCCGCGGCCTTGGCGTGAAGCAGGATCTCGCCGCCTCGTTCAAGTGGTTCGCCCTCGCTGCCAGCCGCGGCGACGCCGATGCGGCCAAGGCCCGCGACGACGTGGCCAAGTCGCTCGATGCCGCCACCATGCAGCGCCTCGATGACGAGATAGCGGCCTGGAAGCCGGTGCAGATCGACCTCGCCGCCAACTTCGCGCCGATCGGCACCTGGATGAAGAACTTCGACCCCGGCACCGCCATTGCGAAGGTGGAAGTGGTCAAGGGCGTGCAGCAGGTCCTGGCCCGCCTCGGCTACGATGTCGGCACCCCCGACGGCCTCGCCGGTCCCAAGACCGCCGAAGCCATCAAGTCGTTCGAGCGCGGCACCGGCATGAACGAAACCGGTGCGATTACCCCGCGCCTGCTGGCGGTCCTCGGCAGCCAGCCGGTCTAGCTGCCGCTCGGCAGGTGCCTTAGCTCGGCGTGTCCGCGCCGGCGAGGGCGCCGAGCAGCGCATCGAGGTTGGCGAACTGCTCGGGATACCCGTTGACGCTGCCCGAGGCGACCGCCGCCTCGAGCGCGGCCTTCGACGGATAAAGATCGCTCAGCACCAGCAGCGTCTTGCCGTCCTTCTCCTCGAAGGTCACCGTGGTGATGGCACCCTCGGCCTCCTCCTCGTTGGTCCAGACGAGGCGGGTGGGACGCACCACTTCGAGGTATCGGCCGACAAACGCCATCGGTTGATCGGAGCCGGGAACGCCGAACACGAAGCGGTAGGTGCCCCCCGGACGGACGTCGGCTTCGCACGACAGAAACGTGATCCCGAACGATTCTGGCACCCACCAGCGCATCAGCATTTCGGGCTTCGTCCAGGCGTCGAACACGAGCCTCGCCGGGCCATCGAAGGTCCGCGTGAACCTGAGCTCACGCTCGGATGGACGTTCGGCGGTGGTGTCCTTCGCCGGCGGGGCCGGCTCACTCGCTTGCAGATTGTTCATCGTCTTCCTCCTGTTGTTTCAATTGCGCGACGACCTTGTCCAGCGCGTCAAAGCGGGCGGCCCAGAGCTGCCGGTAGCCTTCGATCCACGCCGCTTCCGCCTCCAGCTGGCCGGAGCCGAGCCGGCAGGTCCGCACCCGCCCCACCTTCTCGGTGGCAACAAGGCCCGCCTGCTCAAGCACGCTCACATGCTTCTTCATGCCCGTGAGGGTCATGTGAAACCGCGATGCAAGGTCGGTGATCGAAGCGTCTCCCCGCCCCAGCTGCTCCAGCACCCCCCGCCTCGTGGGGTCGGCCAGGGCGGCGAACGAGGCATCGAAACGAGTGTGTTGAAACTGAACCATGTAGTTCAGTATCATGCCATACGGACTTCGCGCAAGCGGCGTTGGCGACTAAGGAAGGTCAATGTCGTGCAGGTCGCCGCCGGCCGCCGCGGGGCGCTACTCCTCGCGCGCCCGCTTCCGCGCGCCGGTCAGGCTGCTGATCGTGGCGCGGAGTGCAGCCGGTTTCACCGGCTTGGTCACCACCGTGATGCCGCGCTCCTCGGCGAGGGCGCGGACTGCTGCGCTGCGGTCGGCCGTGACCAGCGCCGCAGGCAGGTGGCCGCCCACATTGTGGCGCAGCCATTCGATCGCATCGAGGCCCGAGGTCTGGTCGAGGTGGTAGTCCATCAGCACCAGGTCGGGGAACCAGCCCATCAGCAACTGGTCCTTGTCGATGTCCTTGAGCGAGCGGGCCGAGCGCACGTCGCAGCCCCAGCCGCCCAGCAGCCCCTCCATCGCATCGAGGATGGCCTTTTCGTTGTCGACGCACAGCACGCGCAGGCCGTGCAGGTTCGAGGCCGGTTCGCGCCCCAGGGCGGGCTCCAGCCCCGCCTTCTCGCTGCGCGGCGCCAGCGGCAGGAACAGCGAGAAGCGCGAGCCTTGTCCCTCGCGGCTGTCGAGCTCCAGCGTCACCCCCAGCGCCGTCACCAGCCGCTTGACGATCGACAGGCCGAGCCCCAGCCCCTGCGCCATGCGGGCGCCATGTTCGAGCCGGCTGAACTCGGCGAAGATCAGCGAATGCTGGTCGCGGTTGAAGCCGATGCCGGTGTCGACGATGTCGAGCCGCAGCCGCGTGCCGCGCTTGCGCACCCCCACCAGCACCTGCCCGCCTGGCCGCGTATACTTGATGGCGTTCGAGACGAGGTTCTGCACCACGCGCCCCACAAGCGCCCGATCGCCGACCGCCGCCGCGCAGGTTTCCACCAGCCGCAGCCGGACCTGCTTCTTGGCCGCCAGCGGCGCGAATTCCACGTCGATCTTCTTGAGCAGGTCGCGGATGGGGAACGGCGCATTGGCCGGCTTCATCGCGCCCGCGTCGAGCCGCGAGATGTCGAGCAGCGCCGACATGATTTCTTCCACCGCCGTCAGCGACTGCTCGATCGAGCTGGCCAGCTCGTCGAACCCGGTGCCGCCCGCCCGCTCCACCAGCGTCGCGGTATAAAGCCGCGCCGCATTGAGCGGCTGCAGCAGGTCGTGGCTGGCCGCGGCGAGGAACCGCGTCTTGTCGCGGTTGGCCGCGTCGGCCTTGGCCCGCGCCACCTCGAGCTCGGAATTGACCCGGATCAGGTCGGCGGTGCGCTCCGCGACCCGGCCCTCGAGCGTCTGGTTGATGTCGGCGATCTCGCCTTCGGCGGCCACCCGGTCGGTCACGTCCGAAAAGCTGATCACCAGCCCGCCATTGGGCAGCCGCGACGAATAGAACTCGAGCGTCTGCCCCAGCGCCCCGAGCCGCTGCGTCACCGTGTGCGGCGAGCCGGTCAGTTCCTGCACCCGCTGTGCCGCGAGGTAAGTGGCATCGCCCGGGCCAAGGTCGCCCCGGCGCGCCAGAAACAGCGCGATGTCATAGAGCGGCGTGCCGGCGCCCATCAGGGTCTGGGGCAGAGCCAGCAGTTCGCCGTATCGGATATTGGCGGTCACCAGTCGCAGGTCGCGATCGAACACGGCGAGGCCCTGGGGGATGAAATCCGCCGCCGCCCTCAGGCTGTCCTCCCTGTCGATCAGTACTTCCATGCGACGCCTTTCCGAGCCCGGGAGTATCGTCTTCCCGCCCTCCACCCGCAAGGCACCACAAAGTCGTGGGCGAAGCCCTTTGCGCCGCCGCGCGCGCTTTGACGGCGCGGCGAATAAGTTCATAACTTGGAGTTGGGGCATGCGCTGCCGCCCGGCGTCAAACAGGCCGCGCAGCAAAAAAGAGGATGAACATGTTCAAGGAATTCCGTGATTTTGCCCTCAAGGGCAATGTGCTCGATCTCGCCATCGGCGTGATCATCGGTGCCGCGTTCGGCGCCATCGTCTCGTCGGTCGTCGATGACATCTTCATGCCGATCATCGGCCTGATCCTGGCCGGCATCGATTTCTCGAATCTCTTCATCCCGCTGCTGCCGCCCGAGGGTGCGAGCTATCCCACCATCGCCGCCGCCAAGGAAGCCGGCGTTGCCACGCTGAACTACGGGCTGTTCATCAACGCCATCGTCAAGTTCACCATCGTGGCCTTCGTGCTGTTCCTCGTGGTCAAGGCCGTCAATCGCCTGCGCCGCCAGGAAGCCGCCGCCCCCGCCGCCCCGCCGGCCCCGACGACCGAAGAAAAGCTCCTCACGGAAATCCGCGACGCCATCAAGACCCGCGGCGTGTGACCTCGCTAGTTGCCACCCACCAGCCGCCGGGGACCACCTCGGCGGCTTTCTGCTGCCCGCGGATATGAAGACCGTCCGAACCACGGAGCACCGGCTCCAAGGAAGTCAGTAGCCGGCGAAGAGGGCTTTACGTGCCGTCATACATCTCACGTCCGATGGTCAGGCGAGTATTTGCCGTGTAGCCCGAGGCCAGAGTTTTTCATTGAAAGCGTCGATTTCAAGCTCCAAGTTGAATAGGCGCTTTCGAAGAATTTCAAGTTCCACGGAGGAATAGCCGAAAGCCGGCAGGCCCAAACTGTCGTGCTTGCGACTGTGATAATATGGTGGAACCCAAAGGTTCTGAGGCAGCCAGCGGTTCGCTTCTGGCATTTTATCTAGCCAGAACAGGAACTCCTGTACGTTCATCGCCATGCCATGCGCGACTTCGTTCCGCCTGTCTGAAAATCCGATGGCTTTGACCATCAGCAAGTCGAAGTCGCCTTCGTGTTCTTGGTTCGGGTGGCGGATAAAGTACTTCTCTGCGGACTTGGCTAACCTCGCCGCTCGGTCTTTGAATATGTATCCGCCGACGCCGCCGTACTCGCGCATCTTTTCCCAGAGCGAGTCTCCGGCGAACAGGCTGTATGACCTTGCAAGTTCGAACTCGACGCGCTCCCAATGGTCGATCACCTTGCCGACAGCGATGTAAACGGCATCCTCCGAAAGGTCGCCGCGTTTCGGAAAAGGGAACGGGTCCCAAGTATTGGCCATGAACGACTCCAAAGACGTAGAAACGCCAGAGACTGCGCCCGACAAGGCGACGGTCTGCTGAGGCGGAAGCTGCGTACCAAGCCCAAGCCGCACAAAGCAGGACCTGAGGCAAACCCGCAACGTTCGCCAGCTATGCGAGTTGAGCAGAGAGTCTGTTCGCAAAAGTGATCTTCAAAAGTCAGCGAATCAGCGCTCTAAGTGAAACGGCCCCGGTTGCAGCCGGGGCCGTCCTTTACTTTAAGTTAACCGGATCGGTTCAGTTTTCGTAAATCGGGGCCGATCCGGAATACTTCTGAATCAGGCCGATTGCATTCAGGCAATCCTGCCGATTGCATTCAGGCAATCCTGCCGATTCCAGTAGGACTCCGCCGAATCCGCAAGGATACTGTAGTTTCCATCGCGCCGGAGGCGCCAGCGCCATTGGCTCTGGGTGTCTTTGTAGAGGATGAAGTGCATGTCCAAAATCCTTTCAAGCTCGGACATCGACAACAGTGAGAAGCGGTACATGTTCGATTACCGCTTCGACGGATCGGAATACAGCATCGACATCTTCGCCCGGTCCCCAGATGAGGCCCGCGCAAAGCTGAACGCACTCAGTTTCGCCCGCTTTGCTGGCGAGGTGAAAGCGCTAATACCGATTCCTAGCGTCGGTCTGATCGGGAGGATCATCAGACGCGTTCGAGCAATTTATCGCGATTCGCAGCGTCTCCAATAGAAATACAGTATTCCACAGGAAGTGGCAGGAAAGCTGTCCTTTTAGTTGGTCAGTTGTGCTTACGCGTCGTAGCTACGCGTTTGATCAATTTGAGGCGCTGCTTAGGCGCTTTTCACTATCCCGCTGATACGTGAGGCGTTGCCAAGGTTCGCCCGCGAACAGCGTTCGCCGACATGGATGGCCGCTAGGTACCAATTAGGACGCGGCTCGAAATAGGAAAATACTCCTTGACCACCCCTCAACAGGCATCTATGCCTACGCCGTCTCGCCCCCGTGCGTAGTGGTCTTCCGGATGGCGACAACACTTACGGCGTGTTAGGGGCAGGTCATCACCCTGTTCCCGAAGTCATGGTGAGTTGATTTGAGAGGCGTTGCCGCGTGCATGTTGCGGCAAGTTGAAGTGTCGGGAACGACGGCCGCGTAGGGGTCACACTGAAATTCCCGGTTGCAGATGATCTGTCGGAGGGTGGAGTGACTGAGAATTTCTACTACCCGTCCTATTTGAACCGGGACATCCTTATTCACATCCTCGATGCGGATGCTGCCACCTGCGAAGCATTGAGCGTGCTGTTCCGGCTCGAGGGCTACCAGACCAGCTTCGCCGTGGATACCGCCAGCTTCGTTGCTGCCATCGAGCGCCGCGCCCCTGACGTCGTGATCGTCAACATCCGCATCGGCAAGGAGAGCGGCCTCGATGTGCTGCGGCGCGTCAAGACCATGCGCAACGGCACCCCGGTCTTCATCCTCGAGGATCAGCCCGAGGTCGATCTCGCCGTCCTCGCCATGAAGGCCGGCGCCACCGACGTGGTGACCAAGCCGATCGACTCCGAAGCCCTGCTGCGCGGCGTCCGCGATGCGGTGCGCGAGAACGTCCATGTCGGCGCCATCGACGGCGGCAAGCGCAACGTCGAGGTCCGCGGCTTCGCCCAGCTCACCCCGCGCGAGCGCGAGGTGCTGCAGCTCATCACCAACGGCCAGTCCAACAAGGAAGCCGGCCGCAACCTCGGCATTTCCCCGCGCACCATCGAAGTGCATCGGGCCCGCGTCATGGAAAAACTCGGCGCGCGCAACACCGCCGACCTGATGCGGATCGTGCTGACGAGCTGAGGCTCACTCCACCAGCGCGCGCACCCACGCCCGGGCGCGTTCGGCCTCGCCGGCCTTCAGCGGCCCCTCCGTCCCCGTCACCAAAAACCCCGTGCTGTCGGCGATGCTGTAGCCGTGGCGTTCGAGATCCCCTGCGATACGCTGGGCCGCGTAGCCGCCGGCCTGCACCACCCAGCGCAGCGGGGCAGGGTGGATTTCCTCCAGGTCGAGCCGGGTGTCGAACACAGCGGCCCGGCGCCCGCTTCCGCCGGCGAGGCCGCCCGCGAACGCGTCGATGGCCGGGGTGGCGCGAAACCCGCGGGTGGGCGAGCCCACGACCAGCAGGTCGATGTCATCGGTCCCGATGCCGCCTGCCTCGGCTACCGGCAGCAGCCGCACCTGATGGTCCGGCGCCAGCGCCTCCGCCATTGCCTTGGCTATGGTCCCGGTATTGCCGAACACGCTGTCGTAGACGATCGTCACGTTCATTGCCGGTCTCCTTGATGGAGCCAAGCATGTGCCGATCGAGCGGCTACGCCTTGCGCGAGATCAAGCCTGCGTCAGCCGCCGACATTGGTCAGCGTCAGGTCGCCGCTCATCAGCTTGTTCGCGGTCACGCTGGCTGCCGGGCGTTCGCGCGGGATCTCGAGGCTGGCCCACACGCTGACCAGCGCGTGGCGCAGTTCGATGATCATCTCGTCGGTGTGGAGCGGCGTCGGCGTGATGCGCAGGCGCTCGGTGCCCTTGGGCACCGTGGGGTAGTTGATCGGCTGGATGTAGATGTTGTGCTTTTCGAGCAGCATGTCGCTCGCCGCCTTGCACAGCCGCGCATCGCCCACCATCACCGGCACGATGTGGGTGTCGGTGTGCAGCACCGGCAGGCCGCCATCGGCGAGGATGACCTTGGTCAGCTTGGC
Source organism: uncultured Hyphomicrobiales bacterium (assembly GCA_903842455.1). Lineage (GTDB taxonomy): Bacteria > Pseudomonadota > Alphaproteobacteria > Rhizobiales > Devosiaceae > Devosia_A. The sequence continues at coordinate 52,490 of CAIMLX010000140.1, forward strand.
CTGCCGCTGTTGGCTCTCGCGTTCCACCGTCGATTCCTTGAGGTGCTCCACTGCCGCGCGCGCTGCGGCGCACAGCGCCGGGGGCAGGGCGGTGGTGAAGATGAACTCGGGCGCATACGACCGGATGGCGTCGATCACGGCGCGGTTGGCCGCAACATAGCCGCCCATCACGCCGAACCCCTTGGCGAGGGTGCCCTCGATGATGTCGATGCGCTCCATCAGCCCGTCGCGCTCGGCGATGCCGCCACCGCGCGGGCCATACATGCCCACCGCGTGCACTTCATCGATATAGGTGAGCGCGCCGAACTCCTCGGCGAGGTCGCAGATCGCCTTGATGGGCGCGATGTCGCCGTCCATCGAGTAGACCGATTCGAACACGATCAGCTTGGGCCGCTTGCGGTCCACTGCGGCGAGCAGTTCGCGCAGGTGCGCGACGTCGTTGTGCCGGAAGATCTGCTTCTGCATGCCGCTCTGCCGCACGCCCTGGATCATCGAGGCGTGGTTGAGCTGGTCGGAGAAGATCACGCAGTCGGGCAGCAGGCGGGCGATGGTCGAGATCGCCGCCTCGTTCGAGACGAAGCCCGAGGTGAACACCAGCGCCGATTCCTTGCGGTGCAGGTCGGCGAGCGAACGCTCGAGCTCGACCAGCGGGCGGTTGGTGCCCGAGATGTTGCGGGTGCCGCCGGCGCCGGCGCCGAGCTTGGCGGCAGTCTCCTGCATGGCCCGGATCACCTGGTGATGCTGGCCCATGCCGAGGTAGTCGTTGGAGCACCAGATGGTGATTTCACGCTCGTTGTCGGCCTGGTCGCGGTAGATGGCACGGGGGAACTTGCCGGCAATCCGTTCGAGGTCGGCGAACACGCGATAGCGCTTCTCCGAGCGAAGTGCATCGACGGCGTCTTCGAAATACCCGCGATAGTCCATTCTCGACCCACTCTTTGTGCGGGCAGTGCACCCGCTGGCAGCCCATAGGGCGACCGTTAGCTAGTCCGCGCTTCCGGCCATTGACATATGTCAATTCGACGCGCGGGGGCCAGGACAAGTCATTGGCGACCTTGCGTGTTGCCGGCGCAGTCTGGAACCATCCTAAACAATGCGGGCCGTCCTGCCAATCAACGGTGCGTTATGAAAGCGCGCCGATGCACCGGTGTGGCGCTTCCCAGCGCCACCCTCCGTGGCGTTCACACCACATTCAGCCCTGCCGTGGGAAGTGGCCTGGGCGCGGCGATTAACGCCGCGTCGCAGTCTTGGTTGACCCGCCGGGCGCGTCGTCTAGAATTGACAGACAGGAACTGAGGGGGACCGTGTCATGAAGAGCTTTTCTTCGTCCAGCTTTGCCAATGACCACGCCGAGATTCTCGACCTCGCGCTGGCTGCGGTCAACAAGCATCCGCAGGCCCTGTTCACCGATTTCCAGTGGTTCCTCTACGAAGCCCGCGACACGGTGTTCTTCACCGCGTTCTCCCGGAACACGTTCGACAAGGACACGCTCGGCAACCTCGTCGCCGACATGGTCGCACTCGCCCCGCAACTGAGCCACGGCTTCGTCGGCGCCCGCCCGGGCCAGCCTTTCCCGAGGCACATGCTCGATGCCATCACCCATGTCGAGGAAGTCGACAGTTTTGACGGCTATCCCGACAAGTGGCTCGGCAAGTCCGAGGACATCTTCGCCCGCGACGACCTGCCGCTGTTCCGCGTGCAGGCGGCCGTGCTGCGTGGCGGCCCCGATGCCGAGGGCCGCGCCTCGATCATCCAGGTCCGCTCGAGCCACGCGCTGCTCGAAGGCTCCGATTCGGCGCTCCTGACCCGCTCCGCCTCCGCCGGCCACGGCGTCATGAGCGACAAGTCCAACAAGGTCGGGCTCAAGGCCCGCATCGCCGGCACGCTGCGCGGCTGGGGCATGACGTTCATGTACGTCACCCTCGCCAACCTGCTGGCACCGCCCGAAAAGCCGTGGGGCTTCAAGACCCTGGCGCTGAAGCGGCACCGCCTGCGGCTGCTCGCCAACAAGCTCGGCGTCCGCCAGCGCTCGCTGATGTTCGCGCTCGTCACCCACGCGCTCAACGGCGAAGGCGCCGAAAAGCATATGTCGAAGAAGGTGATCGGCGCCGCCTACACCATGCTCGACGGCAAGCGCCACGACGCCGACGATGACTTCTTCCGCGTCCGCGCCCTCGAGGCCAAGTTCGAGGTGCTCGACGATTTCGTCGCCTATGTCCGCAAGGTCGATGCGACGATCGACAGCATCGAGCGTAAGGACATCACCAAGTTCCAGGTGATGATGAACTCGATGTTCAAGGCGCTGCGCTCGCTCAACAAGGCTCTGCCCTTCCTGCCCGGCCGGCGCTTCTGGCGCTTCAACGGCGGCATCCACGTGGTGCTGACGCTGGTGCCGCCGCACCGCACCTACGGCCCGATGACGCATGGCATGATCGAGCCGATCTTCTGCGGCGCCTGGCATCCCGCCGCCAACATCTGCACCTTCTGCCCCGGCCGCGAATACGTGACGCTGAACTTCACCATGGAAACCCGCCACATCGCCAACGTCGACAAGATCGAAGCGCTGCTGGCGAAAGTCGAAGCCATGGACATCGCCCCGACGGGCAAGCTGATCGCCGACGAGGACGAGAGCGCCTGAGTTCTGACGCGCCGAGGTCGCCCGGGGTCCTCCCATGCGAAGCGCAGGGCAAGTGTATGTGGCGGAATGGGCCACTGGTCACCTCCCGCCCTTGTGGGGGAGGTAGCACCGCTAGGAGCGAAGCGACGTAGCAGAGCTAGGAGGGGGGTGTTGCCGGGGTCCGCAGTTGTGCACGAACCTCGCCGAAACCCCCTTCCTACCTCCGCTATGGCGCTGACACGCCAAGCTTCGGTACCTTCCCCGCAAGGGGGAAGGTGACTCGCGGCCTCCACGATCCACATGCGATTGCCCTGCTCGCAAGCGGGAGAGGTTCCCCCGCGGCGAGTCCAATCAACACCACAACCTCTCCCGCTCGCGGGGGAGGTGCCGGCAGGCGGAGGGGGGAGCAACAAACCCGAGCCCCCACGCCCTCACCCCTTATGTGGGGGGCGATCGCCCTTGACCTTTTCGCAGGGCGACGGCTGGATAGATAAATGAGCGTCGAAGACTCGTTGCAACAACACGCACCCACCGGACTAGGTCGGGTCGCTTGCTAGATGTCGTGTTGGCGCTCGTTCTCGTACATATTGCTTTTGCTGTTTACCTAGCCGTCGGAGGCCACTGGTCGGCCCTAGGCGGAACGAGTTTTCTCATTCCAACCCTCATCATGCTCTCCGTCGCCATTCCGGTTCTCTGGTTC
>CAIMLX010000141.1 GCA_903842455.1 uncultured Hyphomicrobiales bacterium
CGGGATGCAGCGGCCGAACGTGACGCCGCTGCGGACCTCTCAAGACCGATGCCATGACCGAACCATTGCCGTCCAGTGCTTCATCCGTATTGGTCTCTCAACCCGTCGGGCAGCCTGGCCGCCGGCACAACGTGGTTTCCATTGCGCCTTTCTTGGACAAGTCTCGCTTCCAAAAAGCCGATGATGAGGGACTTTACGAACCGGTCTACCTTTCCAAGCTTCGGACCCTACGGTATCGCTGGTCGGAACCCTTGACTGACATGCCGCGGTTTACGCTGGAGCATTTCACCATTTCGTTGAAGCGGTGAAAGTATTTGATTTTACCTCGCTTTCTAACCTGAAAGTCTACAACTTTCCTGAAATCGCTCTAGGCGACGATCAGAACGTCGACTTCTGCGTGGTGCATGACCTTCTGCGACACGCTGCCGAGCAACAGCTCGGCGATCCCGGTCAATCCCCGGCGGCCCAACACGATCATGTCCGCGCCGACCGATCCGGCTGTCGCGACGATCTGGCGGGCGGCGTCCCCGGACACCGATATTTTTGCCGCCTCGGCAACGCCAGCGGCGCTGGCGGCGTGAGCCGCATTGGCGAGGATGCGATCGGACACCAGCTGCGCAAATGCCCAGGACTGGGCGTCGTATGTTGAGATGGCCTCGGTGACGTTCTGTGCGCCATAGCTCTCCGGCAGCAGCGGTGTCACCTGAGCCAGGTGGCCGGTGGGGGCGCCTGCCAACTCGACCTCCGCAAACTGCCTGTAGGTGTCGCCAAGTGGCTGGACATCCACCACATTGACGATCGTGAGTTTCGCTCGGAACTGCCGTGCCAGCTCAGCTGCCTTTCCCACGGCCCTGCGCGATGAGGCGGAGCCATCCGTGGCCACTACTATGTTCTTCATTGCAGTCTCCGTGTCATAGCAGCATCGAGACAAGCAGATGTGCGACCTAGACCGATTGACCCATGTCAATTCGCAAAACTGCGACGGCGAGCTGGGCGTTTGGCCCAGAGGCCGTCTTCGGACTCCGCTGACCGACTGCGTCGCAACTTGAGGCATGTCAAAGCGCGCGCCCTCCAAGTCTGCTCCCTACTGTGAGCAGACGATGGCTGAGGAGGAGGCCATGCAAGTAGAATTCGCCTCACGGTTGGTCGGAATCGTCACCTCGCTCCAATCGGGTGTCATGGTCGTGGCGGTGTCTCTCGGCATGCTCTGGGCGCGACAGGCGAAGCGGCCCCGAGTTCCGGTGGGAGGGACCTTCATGCTCGCACGTCCAAGTACGTCCGATGGCTGAAGCAGCACCAGTAGCCTTGCGAAAGCGCATCGCGAAGCGTCCCGAGGATGCCGTGACCGCGATCCTTTCCGACTATGACCAGGTTCGGGCCAGCTTCTCTTGGCAAGCAGCCCGAGCCGAGCTCGACGGGCTGCCCGGTGGTGCGCTCAACATCGCCCACGAGGCACTCGACCGCCACGTCACGGCCGGCAAGGGCGGCAAAGTCGCTATCCGGTGGATCGGCAAAGACGGGGGCCACCGCGACTTCACTTATGCCGACCTCAGCGCTGAGACAAACCGCTTCGCCAATGTGCTGAGATCGCTCGGGGTTGCACCGGGAGATCGTGTCTATTCGCTGCTCGGACGGGTGCCCGAGCTCTATATCGCCGCCCTCGGGACACTGAAGGTGGGAGCGGTGTTCTGTCCCATGTTCTCGGCCTTCGGCCCCGAGCCGATCAAGGCCAGGATGGCGATCGGCGACGCTAAGGTGCTGATAACGTCCGAGGCGCTGTACCGGCGCAAAGTGGCCGACTGGCGAGGTGAATTACCCCACCTCGCCCATATCCTGATCATCGACGCGGATGTCCCGACAGAGGGCACCCGCAGCCTCTCGGACCTGATGCGCGCCGCCTCGTCAGAATTCGCGATCGTCCGGACGAGGCCCGAGGATATGGCGCTGCTTCACTTCACGTCCGGCACCACAGGGCGGCCCAAGGGAGCGGTGCATGTCCATGAAGCTGTCGTCGCGCATCACATCACCGGCCGATATGCGCTGGATCTGCATGAGGACGACATCTTCTGGTGCACCGCCGACCCCGGGTGGGTCACTGGCACGTCCTACGGCATCATTGCGCCCCTCACCAACGCGGTCACGATGATCGTCGATGAGGCCGAGTTCGACGCGGAACGCTGGTACGGCATCCTCGAAAGAGAAAGGGTCAGCGTCTGGTATACGGCCCCTACCGCCATCCGCATGTTGATGAAGGCCGGAGCCGCCCCCGTTCGGAGCCGAAACCTGTCGCAACTGCGATTCATGGCTAGCGTTGGCGAGCCGCTGAACCCGGAGGCGGTGATGTGGGGTGCCGAGGCGTTCGGCAAGCCATTCCACGACAACTGGTGGCAGACTGAGACCGGCGGCATTATGATCGCCAACTACGCGTGTATGGACGTAAAACCCGGCTCGATGGGTAAGCCGCTGCCGGGGATCACGGCGGCGATTGTGGAAAAGACCGAAGTCGGGGTCGTCGAGGCGCCAAGACCGATGACGATCGGACAGTTAGCGCTGAGGCCCGGCTGGCCCTCGATGATGCGCGGCTACCTGCACGAGCAAGAGCGCTACGAGAAGTGTTTCGTGGGGGGCTGGTACCTTTCAGGTGACCTGGCAATGCAAGACGAGGACGGTTACTTTTGGTTCGTCGGGCGCGACGATGACGTGATCAAGAGCGCCGGCCACCTCATTGGCCCCTTCGAGGTCGAGAGCGCTCTAATGGAGCATCCGGCTGTAGCCGAGGTCGGCGTAATCGGCGTCCCCGACGAAACCGTCGGCGAGGTAGTCAAAGCCTTCGTGGCGTTGAAGCCCGGCATCACAGCGACCGACGAACTCAACCTGGAATTGCTCGGACATGCGCGCAAGCGTCTGGGACCGGCTGTCGCCCCCAAGCAGATCGCTTTCCGCCAGAATCTGCCCAAGACACGCAGCGGCAAGATCATGCGGCGGCTGCTGAAGGCCCGCGAACTCGGTCTGCCCGAGGGTGATATCTCCACGCTCGAAAGTGACGAGAGATGAACGAGATCGAGCTTAAGCCCCATCTGACGCGTGAGTACATGCTCAACCTGCTCCGGCAGATGATCCGGATCAGGCGCTTCGAGGACCGGTGCGCCGAACTCTACACCAAGGAGAAGATCCGCGGCTTCCTGCACCTGTATGACGGCGAGGAGGCGGTCGCGGTGGGTACCATACCGCTACTTGGAGCCGAGGATCGGCTGGTGGGCACTTATCGCGAGCATGGGCACGCGCTGGTCCGGGGGCTGCCCATGGGCGAAGTCCTGGCCGAGATGTACGGCAAGGCGGAGGGGTGCTCGGGCGGGCGCGGCGGTTCGATGCACCTGTTCTCGGACAAGGCCAACTTCTATGGCGGCAACGCCATCGTCGGTGGCGGGCTGCCGCTGGCCGTGGGCTTGGCCCTGGCCGACAAGATGCGCGGCGAGAACCGCGTCACCGCGTGCTTCTTCGGCGAGGGCGCCGTGGCCGAAGGCGAATTCCACGAGAGCCTCAACCTCGCTTCCCTGTGGGATCTGCCGGTGCTCTTCGTGTGCGAAAACAATAAATATGCCATGGGCACCGCCCTTGAGCGGTCGGAAGCGGAGATCGACATCCACAAGAAGGCCGAGAGCTATGCCATCCGCGCCGAAGTCGTCGATGGCATGGATGTCGTAGCCGTGGAGGCCGCCGCGCGCCGAGCGCTCGAGCAGATGCGCGAAACGCACGAGCCCTACTTCCTCGAGTGCCGCACCTACCGTTTCCGCGCCCATTCGATGTTCGACGCCCAGCTCTACCGCGACAAAGCCGAGGTGGAGGAATGGCGCAAGAAGGGCCCGATCGTACGGTTCCAGGGCTGGCTCGAAAGCAATGGCTTGGTCCATCTCGACGAGATCAAGGCCATCGAGACGGATGTCGAGTTGGAGATCGATGCCGCAGTGGCCTTTGCCGAGGCCGGGACTTGGGAGCCGATTGAGGAACTGACCCAGCACGTCTATGCCGCGGCCCGACCTCCGCCGCCTCTGCTGCCTGTGCCTTCCGCTGAGACGATGGAGATCACCTACCGGGAAGCCGTGAAGCAGGCCGTTGTCGATGCGCTCGTGCGCGACCCACGAACTTTCCTCATGGGAGAGGATGTCGGCCAGTACGGGGGAAGCTATGCCGTCAGCAAGGGACTGCTTGAACGGTTTGGTCCCGAGCGCATCCGCGATACGCCGCTCTCCGAATCCGGCTTTACCGGGGCCGGCATTGGTGCGGGGGTTGCGGGCATGCGACCGATCGTGGAGCTGATGACCGTCAACTTCTCGATGCTGGCCCTCGACCAGATCGTCAATACAGCGGCCACGCTGCGACACATGTCCAACGGCCAGTTCGGTGTGCCGCTGGTGATCCGCATGGCTACTGGGGCCGGCCGACAACTAGCCGCCCAGCATTCGCACAGCCTCGAAGGGTGGTATGCCCATATCCCCGGCATCAGGGTACTCGCGCCCGCGACGCTGGAGGATGCGCGCGGCATGCTCTGGACAGCGCTGGAAGACCCCGATCCGGTGCTGATCTTCGAGAATGCACTGCTCTACAACCGGACCGGCTTGCTGGCCGCAAATGCCGGACCGGTGGATATCGATCGGGCCGCCGTCCGACGTTCGGGAAGTGACATCACGCTCGTCACCTATGGCGGCTCGCTGTTCAAGTCGCTCGATGCCGCTGCCGAACTCGCCAAATCCGGGATCGAGACGGAGGTGATCGATTTGCGCTCGCTTCGTCCGCTCGACATGCCGACCATCCGCAGTTCCGTGGCCAAGACTCATCGCCTGCTGATTGTCGACGAGGGATGGCGATCGGGAAGCATCGCAGCCGAAATCGGCATGCGAATTGCCGAGGAGGGCTTTCTCGATCTCGACGCGCCGCCCGCGCGAGTTTGCAGCGCAGAGGTTCCGATCCCCTACGCCAGGCATCTCGAGGACGCAGCACTTCCCCAGGCGGAGAGGATTGTCGCAGCGGTGCGCGCCATGCTGCGGAAGGGGCAAGGATGACTCAGTTCCTCATGCCCTCGCTGGGAGCCGACATGGATGCGGGCAAGATGGTCGAGTGGCTAGTGCAGCCCGGCGCCCGGATCAAGCGGGGCGATATCATCGCCGTCGTCGAAACCCAGAAGGGCGCGATTGAGATCGAGGTCTTTGATGCGGGGGTCTTCGAGCGGCCGCTCATCCAGCTCGGCGCGAAGGTCCCGGTTGGCGCCCCGATGGCCGTCATCCGCTACGACAACGAACCTGCCGAGCCAGTGTCGGCCGTGCCTGCGCCGACTGTCGAGGTGCCCGCTGCCGCCCCGCCGGTCGAAGCGCCGCCGGCTGCGGCTCCCCCTGCACGCCCCCGCCCTGGGGCAAGGATCGAGGCCAGCCCGGTGGCGCGCCGGTTGGCGGCGGAGGCGGGGATCGACCTGGCAGCGGTTAGGCCCTCGGGGCCGCACGGTGAAATCGTGCTTGCCGACCTGCCGGCAGCACCCTCCGGTGCGGCGGCTCCGGCTCAGCCGCCTACCGGCATGCGCGCCGCCATCGCAGCGGCCATGAGCCGCTCCAAGCGCGAGATCCCCCACTACTATCTCGCCCACTCGATCGATGTGAGTGCCGCCGAATCCTTCGTGAGCCGCCACAATGAGGGGCGCGAGCCGGCCGAGCGACTTCTGCTCGGGGTGCTTCTTGCCAGGGCGGTGGCCCTTGCCGCCCGGAAATACCAGGAATTCAATGGACATTACGTGGAGGGAGCGTACCGGCCGAGCACGCCGGTTCACCTGGGCATCGCCATCAACATCAGGGGTACGGGCCTCGTCGCCCCGGCGATACACGATACCGATCAGCTCGGCCTCACCACCTTGATGGCCGCGATGCGCGATCTGGTCGTGCGCGTGCGAGGTGGCCGCTTCCGTGCGTCCGAGCTCTCCGACTCCACCATTACGATCTCAAGCCTGGGCGAGCGCGGCGTCGAAACGCTGTTCGGCGTGATCTATCCTCCGCAAGTCGCCATCGTCGGCTTCGGCACGCCGGTCACGCGCCCTTGGGTGATCGATGGCATGATCGGGCCGAGGCGCATCGTCTCGGTCACCCTCGCGGGCGATCACCGGGTCAGCGACGGCCACCGGGGCGCGATGTTCCTGGGTGCCATCGAAGACCTGCTCGAGAAGCCGGAGGCATTGTGAACACGCTGGAAGCCGACAGGATCCTGGCTGAAGAACTGCGGCGCATTGCCCCCGACGTGGACGCCACGAGCGTCGACCGCGGCGGTGACCTGCGCGAGGAGTTCGACATCGACTCCATGGATTTTCTCAACCTCGTGACCGCCCTCAACAAGCGTCTCGGCATTCCCATCCCCGACGCGGACTATCCGCGGCTTGGTACCTATGCCGGCTTCGTCGCCTATCTCAGCGAGAAGGCTGGATAGATCGGCCGCGTGTCAACGCCGGAGTAAAAATGCATCGGCTGGCCGGAGTAAAAATGCATCAGGCGGCGACAAGCTTGCGAGCGTGGTGAAGCGGCCCATTGGCGGGAGATGGTCAGGCGTGGTTTGTGTCGTCTGGGTTGGTCTGGGCTCGCTGCTTGCTCTGCTTGAGCCGGAAGCTGTCGCCGTTCATTTCGAGGATGTGGACGTGATGGGTCAGGCGGTCGAGC
>CAIMLX010000142.1 GCA_903842455.1 uncultured Hyphomicrobiales bacterium
AGTCCAGCACCGCCGGCGCGACGGGTTCGCTCAGGCGGGCCAACCCGCTTTCGGTCTGGAACCGCTCCTCGTGCCTGCCAAGGTCGATCGTCTGTCCGGGTGTCCACGGTTCGCGCCGCCAGGAATTGCGCAGCGCGTTCACCGCCCGCCGCCCCTCGAACCGCTCGAAAGCCTCTAGGGGGAGTTTGCCCCGCGCGAACGCCCGGAGCTGCCTTTGCCGATGCAGCCGGGCATGGTGTGGTCCCGCGTGCCGGAGGCACCGCGTGTGGGCGACAAGCGGGGGCTGCTGGCACACCCCTCCAGACCGTGTTCGGGCGCCGCAAATCCTGCTGTCCGGTCCGCCCCGCCGAGCTGACTCGGCTCGCGCCATGAACTTGGCCGCATGCACGTCAGAGTAAAATCCGCCTGTGAGTTTCATCGTGCCGGGCGAGCTGTGATCCTCATGTCACGATACAATAGTTCGCCAAATTTTGGGGCTAACCTCCGGGGGTCGGCGCCACTGGCTGCCGGCCGTCATTGCTAGGGCGGCACGACACTGCTAGCCACCTCAGCGGAGACCGTTGTTCAGAAGCCTTTGTGGCCAGAGACGCGAGCGGGTAAGTCGTTAGTTCGCGAAGCGCCAAGGGTACCGAAGGTTGCCCCCGGCCCCCGGTCGACGCCGTGGTCAAGGCCGTTAGTCTGAGGGGCATCTCCTGCAGCCACGTGAGCTGGCTGTCCGAGAAAAGATGAGCCGACAACAGGGGCCATAGCCGAAGGCGAGCGTGATATGTCTCAAGCGTACTTCTGGGCAAAATCCAGAGAGACCACCACCGCGGACAGGCCCGCCATATTCAAATCAGTGGCGCATCACTGTGCCGACGTGGCCGCGACGGCGCTTATGCTGCAGCGCCTGAACCCAGCGCGGACCCGACGCGACGCCGGGGCTACGGGATTGCCGCAGGGCGATCATGCAGTGCTCTCCGCGCTGTTTGCCGGGCTGCACGACATCGGCAAGATATCGAAGAGCTTCCAGATCAAGTTGCCCGCGCTTTGGCCGGAGGCGGTGCTCGGCCCTTGCCCGAACGAAATGACCGCGATGCTGAGTCATTGGGAGGCGACGGCGCTGCTGCTCAACACTTCGGAGGTCAGGGACGCGCTTGTGCCGATCTTCGAGGACGACGCACTCGACCGGCTGGTGATCGCGGCAGTCGCGGGGCACCACGGGCGGGCGCCAATCGCCGACCATGTCGACGCGAGCGAATGGGCGGCAGCCCGCCACCCCGAAATCGGCCCGGCCTGCGTCCTGGCTGCGGCGGCCCTTGCTGGCCAGCTTGCCGCGGTCGTCGCACCCGACCTTCGATCTGCTGCCCTCAGCCACGTCGAAGACTACTCTTTCCAGCTCAACGGCTTGATCACGCTCAGCGACTGGATCGGTTCGGACGCCACATTCTTCGCGTTCGAGGACCCCGCCATGCCGCTCGCAGACTACTGGCCGTTGGCGCTTGAGCGCGCCCGCGCCGCCATTGTGCACAAAGGACTGTTGCCCGCCCGGCCCGTTGTCAGGCCCCACCTCGCGACGCTTTCGGGTAATGCACAGGCGCCACGACCAATGCAGGCGCTCGCCGCAGCGCTTCCCATCCCCGCCGAACCGCAGATCATCGTTATCGAGGATGGTACCGGATCGGGCAAGACTGAAGCGGCGCTGCTGCTCGCGGCCCGCATGATGGCGATGCAACTGGGCGAAGGCGTCTTTCTCGCCATGCCGACGAGGGCGACAGCAAACGCCATGCACTCACGCCTCGCCACGGCCCTTGGCGGCCTGTTCGAGGCCGACGCC
>CAIMLX010000143.1 GCA_903842455.1 uncultured Hyphomicrobiales bacterium
CAGCCCGGCCCTGCCGGAGAGCGTGGAGGCCCAGCCTCAGTTACACCACGCCATGGGACGCGATCAACCCAAATCGCGGAAACCGGAATGTCCTTCATTCGTGCCATTGCCCTTACCACCCTGCTCGCACTTCCGATGACCGTGGTCGAACCCGCCTTCGCGAGGCCGAATGATGGCCGCTACCAGAAATCTGGCGAAGCAATGAAGAAGGCGGATGCCTGCGACCTCTATAAGGGGCTGCTCGACCTTGCAGAGAAGAGAGCGGACGAGCGCGCCGGCACTAAAGCGGCCAAGAAATACGCGGACGAAGCTGACTCATGGTGGGAGGCCGGCGTTCGGCACGGCTGCTCCTGGGCTGCCTGACCCGGCCGACGTAACAATGGAGCTTGCCCTCGCATTGTGCTCCCCAGAAATTGCCTAATGCCAGCGGTTCAACTCGGGAAGCCGACCTGTGCACGCGTTGAAGTTGAGCTCAGTGGCCATCAGCTCGCCTTTTGGACCGTGCTCTTGACCACCTCCAAATCCGCATAGGCCTCAGCGAGTCGCTCCATAGGGTTGAGATCACACCATGCAGTGGCAGCCATATCCGAGCGCTGCTTTATGTTCGGGTCGCTTGCCTGGGTCGTGCGGTGCACCGTGGGCGGGTCGCGTTAAGGGTGTGCCGCTTTCCATTCGCGAGCAAGCTGCTGAGCCTCGGCGATCTGGGCGGGGGTCATCTTCTTGGCGGCGATGTCACGATTTGCGACGGCCTTGTCATTGCCCTGTGCTGCCGCGAGGTTGAACCACATGTGGGCTTGGACGTCATCCTGCGGGACGCCCCGGCCTTCGTAGTGCATGAACCCGAGGTTGTTCTGGGCCGTAGCATTGCCCTGCTCGGCCGCCAGCCGGTACCACTTCACCGCCTCGGCATAATCCTGCGGGACGCCCCGGCCTTCGTCGTGCATGAACGCAATGGCACCTTGGGCTCGGGCATAGCCCTGCTCGGCGCTTAGACGGTACCATTTTGCCGCCTCGGCGTAATCCTGCACTACGCCCCGGCCTTTGTTGTACATCACCCCGAGGGCACCTTGGGCCAAGGCATAGCCCTGCTCGGCCGCCAGCCGGTACCACTTCACCGCCTCGGCATCATCCTGCATTACGCCATTCCCGAATTCGTAGATGAGCCCGAGGAAGAACTGTGCACTGGCATAGCCCTGCTCGGCCTCCAGCCGGTACCCTTTTGCCGCCTCGGCGTAATCCTGCGGTACGACATAGCCGAATTCGTACATGAACCCGAGCTTGCGCTGGGCGTCGGCATCGCCCTGCTCGGCCTCTTGTTCAAGAATTTGAAGAAACGCCTGGGCATAATCACCGGCCAGATATGCCGCGTCCGCATCCACCAATGGACCTGCGGTTGCCGGCGCCAGTGAGGCCAGCCCGAGGCCAAGAAACAAGCTCATAAAAAACATTCGCATGAGACGGCATCCTCTGGACCAGTCAGCCCTTTTTTATAGCTGGGAACTTCCTCGCGCGCGCGTACTGCACGAATAATCTCGACGGGGCCGCGTCATCGAGGCGGCCTTTCCTCAGCCGCAGGGTGGGCCTTGATGTACGCCGGCGCGGCCCGGCGCCGCAGCTCAGAACGGCTGAGGCCTTGGCTGCGTGCGGCATCGGTGAGCAGGCGGCAGGCAGCAGCAGACACGCTCACTGGGAGACCATCGCTCATCTGTTTGATGGTTTCCAGCGTCATGTAGCAAATAAACGACGAAAAACGGATCACTTCCCGGGAGAACTGAAACCGCTTTGCAGGCTCTTGAAGTAGGACACGAGCGTGCCTTTCTCATCCCGGCAGATAATCAGGCTTGCCCGGTCCTTTGCCCAGTGGCGCTCGATTTCGATCTGGCTGAGCTTGCGTTCAGGCAGCAGCAGCGGGTCGTTGCAGGGCGCTGCGACCGCGTCGATGTTGCCGAGGTCGATCTGCGCCTTAGCGGATGGCATTGAGCCGGCGCACGCTGTCAGCACCGATGCCGCCAGTGTCAGCACCAGGATCGCGAGCAGCTTCGGCCGCTTGGTCGATGAGGGTGTCATTGATCTTGTCCTTGGTGAGCTCAAGCAGATCGAGGTCGGCCCGATAGACGAACTGGGCATCCTCGACGACCTTGAGGTTGGCGGCCTTGACCCTGGCGAGCTCGAGCTCCCAGCGCAGGGTGGCCTTGTCGTAGCCCTCATTGAAGGCGTCGTGGCGGATCTGGAGGTAGAGAGCACCCAGCGTGGCGGCAGCAACCAGAAACACGGCTACGCCAGCACGCAGGTTCCAGGCGGCCGGGATGAACGCGAGCAGGTTCACTCCGACTTGCCCTTATTGAGCGCATCCCGGGCATTCTTGTCGTCCCAGACCGCGCCAAACACGTATGAGCCGATCACGGAGGTCGCGAGACCGAAAACGCAGTAGGTGATGGCGTGCAGGTAGGAAGTGTCCCGGCCATCAACCGCGGCGCCCAGCAGAATGCCCGCGGCAAACGCGCAGAACATCAGCGTGGCGTAGATGATGCGCCGGCGGCGCTTCCACTCGAAGGCGCCGGTGGGGAGGAGCTCAGGCTTCATTGGTGCTGAGCTTTCCGTCAGAGGTGAGCAGCGGCAGCTTGAAGCGCCCGGCGTCGGGATAGATCGAGGGCCAGCGGTAG
>CAIMLX010000144.1 GCA_903842455.1 uncultured Hyphomicrobiales bacterium
CGGAACGTGTCGTGAGTGACATTCCGACTCTGCTGATTTCCGGCGGGTTTGATCCTGTCACACCGCCTGACAATGGTGACAGCGCCCTGGAGGGACTGAGCAAAGGTCAGCATCTGGTATTCGCGAACGGCGGTCACGGAATCAGCGGTTCGCCCGGATGCGCGGCCGATATCGCCCGGGCTTTCGTGGATGACCCGGACGCACCGCTGGATACCGATTGTATGGACTCAGAAGCATTCGTGAACTGGTACATCGAAGAGTAGCCAAGGCCGAATTGCGCAGGAAGAGGCGAGGTGTCGCTGTTCCATCTCGCCTGTGCCCGCTCAGAATGCGTTCATCTCGCCTCAGCTATTGAGCAACCGAGCCGCCTCGAGCGCGAAATACGTCAGCACCCCATCGCACCCGGCCCGCTTGAAGGCCCACAGGCTCTCCATCATCGCCGCCTCGCCGTTGATCGCGCCCGCCGCGCCCGCCAGCTTCAGCATCGTGTACTCGCCCGACACCTGGTAGGCGAACACCGGCACCTCGAACGCGTCGCGCACCCGCCGCACGATATCGAGATACGGCATGCCAGGCTTCACCATAACCATGTCGGCGCCCTCGGCGATGTCCTGCTCCACCTCGCGCATCGCCTCGTCGGTATTGGCGAAATCGAGCTGGTAGGTGCGCTTGTCTCCCTTGAGCCGGCTCCCCGAGCCCACTGCATCGCGGAACGGCCCGTAGAAGCTCGAGGCGTACTTGGCCGAATAGGCCATGATCGCCACCTGCTCGAACCCCTCGCCGTCGAGCGCCGCGCGGATCGCCGCCACGCGCCCGTCCATCATATCCGACGGCGCGATGATGTCGGCCCCGGCCCGCGCCTGCATCAGCGCCGCCTTCACCATCACCTCGACGGTCTCGTCGTTGAGGATCTCGCCGTCGCGCACCAGCCCGTCCTGCCCGTCCGACGAATACTCGTCGAGCGCCACGTCGGTGATGAGCCCGATCGGCACCCCGGCATCCTTGATCGCCTTCAGCGTCCGCGCCGTCAGGTTGTCGGGGTTGTGCGCCTCGCTGCCGTTCTCGTTGCGCCGCTCGTCCTGCGTATTGGGAAAGATCGCCAGCGCCGGAATGCCCTCGGCCGCCGCCGCCTTCGCCACCTCGACCGCCAGGTCCACCGACACCCGCTCCACCCCCGGCATGGTCCGGATCAGCGTGCGCGTGTTCACCCCGTCCTCGATGAAGATCGGCAGCACGAAGTCTGCCGGTGTCAGCACCGTCTCGCGCAGCATGTCGCGCATCCAGCCGGTGCGCCGCAGCCGCCGCTGCCGCCGGCCATCGAGAAAGCTCATGTCGTGCTTTTTCCAGTTGGGCATGGCGGGGCAGGCTCCTTGCGAACAGACTGGCGTCTTCCTATCCCCCTGCCCGTCCCTAGCCAAGGGACCTGCAGGCGACTTCGTCGTCCCAGCTTGTCGCACCGCCCCGGCGCCTGCTAAGCCCTCGGGATGGATTTCAAGAGCGAACTCGCCGGCCGCTACATCCGCATCGTCGCGATCATCGCGCTGCTGCTGGGGCTCAGCGATGCCGCCCGCCTGCTCGGCGTATCCTCCGGCGCCCAAAGCCCGATCACCGAACTCGGCCCCACCGCCTTTGCCTATCTCGCGGTGTTCTGCCTCGCCCGGCTGTTCGCTGCGGTCGGCCTGTGGATCAGGGCCAGCTGGGGCGCCGTGCTGCTCGGCATCGCCACCACGATCGAACTGCTGCTCTACCTGTTCGGCAACCCGGACGTTACCATTTCGGCGCTCGGCTTCGCCATCCGGCTGGTGCTTCTGGTCAGCGTCGCCGCCCTGCTCTTCCTGAGCTTCCGGATGCGTCGGGCGCACGACTGAACGCCCGCGTCCCGGCCTGTCGAGGCTCTGGTAACTTACGATTCAGGTTACAATTTCCTGACCCTTGGTTACCTCTCGTAAAGCCAAATTCCGCAACTTTTTCCGTAAGATAGTTTTAAGTGTGCGGCTTAAGTCCATCTTATTTGGGGCCCCCTAGATTGGCCCTATGAGACGCGGATAACCGCGCAGCGACGACAGGACAGTGAGGCAAAAATGGCAATCAAATCCAACGCTGCAGAGGCGATGGTTCCGACGGCAGAAACCCTGGCGCTTAAGCCGCTCTACCTCGAGGCCGTGAGCCGCGTGGAGCGTCTTCACCGCCGCCTGCTCGACCTGATCAAGGACGAGTTCGACCGCATGGGGTGGGACGACATCAACCCGGTCCAGGCGCTGCTGATGTTCAACATCGGCGACGCCGAGATGACCGCCGGCGAACTGCGCAGCCGCGGCTACTACCTGGGCTCCAACGTCTCGTACAACCTCAAGAAGCTGGTCGAGACCGGCTACATCTTCCAGGAACGCTCCCGCGCCGACCGCCGCTCGGTCCGCATCCGCCTCACCCCCAAGGGCGAGGAAGTGGCCGAGGTGATCGACGAACTCTACGATCGTCACCTCAAGTCGATCGAGAAGGTCGGTGGCCTCAACCTCGAGGCCTTCGAGAACCTGAACAAGGCCCTCGGCCGCCTCGAGCGCTTCTGGGTCGATCAGATCCTCTACAAGCTCTGAGCCACTCCAACGCTTTGTGGCCTCCGGATCACAATTCGTTCAGCAAACGCCGGCCTTAAGCCGGCGTTTCTTATTTACGCCCAAAATGGCGCTATTGGATCAATCCATATGCAGGGCTCCCGAACCCGGCAAGTTCCCAGAGTCGCGCATTTGCGCAGCGTTCATCCGGCGGCCGGCAGGCAAGTCAAACCTGCTTGACCGCATTGGAGGCGACCCGGGGGCGATGCTAGAAGGAGGCCCAGACCTTTTGGTACGAATTTCGGGTGACTAGATGCGGCTCAATCGGCGCAACCTGCTGACTTCCATGGCGACTGTCGGGGCTGGCCTTGCCATGCCGTCGATCGTGCGCGCCCAGGATGGCTTCTGGGACGATCTCAATCGCTCCCGCATGATGAAGGACACCGACACCGCGGGCAACACTGCCACGGCCAAGGCCCTCATCGACACCATCGAGCCGATCCTCAGCTACGATACCGCCTATAACCTGCAGGCCGCCATCGCCAACTACGAGGCGTTCGTCCAGGCCAACGGCAACTGGGACGAGCCGACCCGCGAAATGTTCGCGCTCAAGCTGGGCGACAACAAGAAGTCCGTCGCCGGGCTGAAGCGCCGCCTCATGATCAATGGCGACATGCCGCTCGAAAAGAAGATTTCGAACGAGTTCGATGGCGCCCTCGATGCCGCCGTTCGCCTGTTCCAGGCCCGCCACGGCCTCGTCATCAACGGCCAGGTCGACGAGGCGACGTTTTACGCCCTCGCCGTGCCGGCCGATTACCGGTTGAACCAGCTCCGCCTCAATGCCCAGCGCATCCAGTACTGGGCCGAGGCCCTCTCGGACCGCTACGTGTGCGTCAACATTCCGGCCGCCACCGTCGAAGCGGTCGAGGGCAGCCAGGTGGTGCAGCGCCACAACTCGGTGGTCGGCAAGGTCGATCGGGCCACCCCGATCCTCAACTCCAAGATCTTCCAGGTGAAGTTCAACCCCTACTGGACGGTGCCCAAGAGCATCATCGAGAAGGACCTGATCAAGTACATGAACGAGGATCCGGAATACCTCACCAAGTTCCGCATCCGCATCTTCGACGGCAAGGGCAACGAGATTCCGCCCAGCCAGCTCGACTGGTCGACCAACGAGGCCGTCAAGTACACTTTCCGGCAGGATCCGGGCGGCGAGAACTCGATGGGCCACTGCAAGGTGGATTTCTACAACAAGCACGACGTCTACATGCACGACACGCCGCAGAAGGCGCTGTTCGGCGAGAACGCCCGCTTCCATTCCTCCGGCTGCATGCGCTGCGAGAACATCGAGGAACTGGTGGCCTGGCTGCTGCGCGACAATGGCGGCTGGGATGTGACCAGCGTCCAGAATGCCTGGGCGCAGGGCGTGCGCGAGGACATCAAGCTGAACGTGCAGGTGCCCATCCACACCACCTACATCACCGCCTGGGCCAACCGCCAGGGCACCGTGAGCTTCCGCGACGACGTCTACCAGTACGACGCGCAGGGCATCACCGCCTTCTCGGACGCCTGACCGCCATGGCCGGGCGAGACGACACCCCGTCCGGCCAGCAACACTCCGAGCAGCGAGTCTTTTTCGAGTTCACCCGGCTCGGCCAGCAAGTCCGCGTCGCCGCCATCGACGAGGCGACCGGCACCGAGGTGGTCATCATCTGCCCGCCGCAACTCGGCCAGCCGCAGATGCAGCGCATGGCGCTCCAGAAGCTCCGCCACAAGCTCGGCCTCCCCCAGGACCCACCGCCCCCGCCTGTTCGTTCGGGCAAGTACGCCTGATCGGAGCGCCGCGCCGGTAGCACCCGCGCCAAGCGTCAGGCCCCCCGCGATCTCATGCAAATGACTTGCAACAGCATGGTACCCGTGCCATGTTCCTGCAACTCATTCGCAAATTGGACCATTCCGCAATGCAGACCGTCTGGCGCAGTCTCCTCGCCGCCGCGGCCACCGCGATCCTGCTGGTGTCCGCTTCCCCGTCCCTCGCTCAGGCAAAGTTCAAGGCCGTTACCACCTTCACCGTCATCGCCGACATCGCTCGCAACGTCGCGGGCGACGCGGCCGACGTGGAGTCGATCACCCGGCCCGGCGCCGAGATCCACAACTACCAGCCCACCCCCGGTGACATCCAGCGCGCCCAGGGCGCCAACCTCGTCCTCTGGAACGGCCTCAACCTCGAACTCTGGTTCGAGCGTTTCCTGCGCAACCTGCGCGATGTCCCGAGCGTCGTGGTGTCCGATGGCGTCGAGCCCATCGGCATCTCCGACGGCCCCTACACCGGCAAGCCGAACCCGCACGCCTGGATGTCCCCCGTCTCCGCCCTGATATACGTCGACAACATCCGAGACGCCTTCATGCAGTACGACCCCGCCAACGCCGAGACCTACCGGGCCAATGCCGAGGCCTACAAGGCGCGCATCCAGTCGACCATCGAGCCCATCAAGGCCCAACTCGCCGCCATCCCGGAGGAGAAGCGCTGGCTCGTCACCTCCGAGGGCGCCTTCTCCTACCTCGCCCGCGATTTCGGCCTCCGCGAACTCTACCTCTGGCCCATCAATGCCGACCAGCAGGGCTCGCCCCAGCAGGTGCGCAACGTCATCGACGCGGTGCGCGCCAACGCCATCGGCGTCATCTTCTCCGAAAGCACCATCTCGCCCGACCCCGCCCAGCAGGTCGCCCGCGAAACCGGCATCCGCTATGGCGGCGTGCTCTATGTCGACTCCCTGACCGAGGCCGACGGCCCGGTGCCCACCTATCTCGACCTGCTCCGTGTCACCTCCGAAACCATCGCGGCGGGGCTCGCCCCGTGACCACCGTCTCCCAGGATGGCATCGTCGTCAGCCATGCCACCGTCACCTACCGCAACGGCCACACCGCCCTGCGCGACGCCAGCTTCACCAGCCCCACCGGCTCGATCACCGCGCTGGTGGGTGTCAACGGTTCGGGCAAGTCCACCCTGTTCAAGGCCATCATGGGCTTCGTCCGGCTGGCCCGCGGCGACATCTCCGTCCTCGGCATGCCGGTCGCCCAGGCGCTGCGGCAGAACATCGTGGCCTACGTGCCGCAGAGCGAGGAAGTCGACTGGAATTTCCCCGTCCTCGTCGAGGACGTGGTGATGATGGGCCGCTACGGCCACATGAACTGGCTCCGCATGGCCCGCCCCGCTGACCACGCCGCCGTCGCCACCGCGCTCGACCGCGTCGGCATGACCGAATACCGCAAGCGCCAGATTGGCGAACTCTCCGGCGGCCAGCGCAAGCGCGTCTTCCTCGCCCGCGCCCTAGCGCAGGATGCCCGCGTCATCCTGCTCGACGAGCCCTTCACCGGCGTCGACGTCAAGACCGAGGACGCCATCATCACCCTCCTGCGCGACCTGCGCGACGAAGGCCGCGTGATGCTCGTCTCCACCCACAACCTCGGCAGCGTGCCCGAGTTCTGCGACCGCACCGTGCTGCTCCGCAACACCGTCCTCGCCTACGGCCCCACTCCCGAAACCTTCACCCAGGAAAACCTCACCCTCGCCTTCGGCGGCGTCCTGCGCCACTTCGTGCTCGGTGGCGCCGAACTCCACGACGATGCCGACACCCGCCGCATGACCGTGCTCACCGACGACGAGCGCCCGCTCGTCTTTTACGGCGAGGACAGCGCCATGCAGCGCCGCCCGCACGAGGACGACAAGTAATGGAAGTCCTGCTCGAACCGTTCGGCTACGGTTACATGTTCAATGCCATGTGGGTCTCGGCGCTGGTCGGCGCCGTCTGCGCCTTCCTCTCCTGCTACTTGATGCTGAAAGGCTGGTCGCTGATCGGCGACGCGCTGAGCCACGCCATCGTCCCCGGCGTCGCCGGCGCCTACATGCTCGGCCTGCCCTTCGCGCTTGGCGCCTTCTTCTCGGGCGGCCTCGCCGCCGCCGCCATGCTGTTCCTCAACCAGCGCACCAAGCTGCGCGAGGACGCCATCATCGGGCTGATCTTCTCGTCCTTCTTCGGCCTCGGCCTGTTCATGGTGTCGATCTCGCCGACTTCGGTGAACATCCAGACCATCGTGCTCGGCAACATCCTCGCCATCACCCCCGAGGATACGCTGCAGCTCGCCATCATCGGCGTCGTCTCCCTCGTGATCCTGCTGGCCAAGTGGCGCGACCTGATGGTGGTGTTCTTCGACGAGAACCACGCCCGCTCGATCGGCCTCAACCCCACCCTGCTACGCGCCCTCTTCTTCACCCTCCTCGCCGCATGCACCGTGGCTGCGCTCCAGACCGTCGGCGCCTTCCTCGTCATTTGCATGGTGGTGACGCCCGGCGCCACGGCCTACCTCCTCACCGACCGCTTCCCGCGCCTCCTCGCGCTCGCGGTCGTGCTGGGCGCCGTCACCAGCTTCCTCGGCGCCTACCTGAGCTACTTCCTCGATGGCGCCACCGGCGGCCTCATCGTCGTGCTGCAGACGGCGCTGTTCCTCGCCGCCTTCATCTTCGCCCCCCGCCACGGCCTGCTCGCCGCTCGTCGGCGGGCTGCCCGCACCATCGCGGAGACCACCGATGGCGTTTGATCTGCTGCTGCCGTTCCAGTTCGAGTTCATGCAATATGCCTTCGCGGCCGCCATCCTCGTGGCGGTCCCGATGGCCCTGCTCTCGTGCTTCGTCGTGCTGAAAGGCTGGTCGCTGATGGGCGACGCGATCAGCCACGCCGTGTTCCCCGGCGTCGTCATCGCCTACATCGTCGGCTGGCCGTTCGCCATCGGCGCCTTCATCGCCGGCATGATCGCCGCCGTCTCGACCGGCTACCTCGCCGACAACAGTCGCATCAAGCGCGATACCGCCATGGGCGTGGTGTTCTCCGGCATGTTCGGCCTCGGCCTGCTGCTGTACGTGCAGATCCAGTCCGACGTGCACCTCGACCACATCCTGTTCGGCGACATCCTCGGCATCGGCCCCGTCGACCTCATTGTCGCCGCCGCCATCGCGCTCTTCACCGCCGCCGTGATCGCCGCAAAGTGGCGCGACCTGCTGCTGCATGCCTTCGATCCCACCCAGGCCCGCGCCGTCGGGTTGAATGTCGGCCTGCTGCACTACGGCCTGCTCTGCCTCATCACGCTCACCATCGTCGGCGCCCTCACCTCGGTCGGCGTCATCCTGTCGGTGGCGCTGCTGATCGCCCCCGGCGCTATCGCCCACCTGCTCACCCGCCGCTTCGGGGCGATGCTGATGGTCGCGCTGCTGGCTGCGGTGGCGAGCGCCTTCGGCGGCGTCTACCTGTCCTTCTTCCTCGACAGCGCCCCCGCCCCCACCATCGTGCTGCTGCTCTCGGCCGGCTTCCTCGCCGCCTTCGCCTGGACCAGCATCGCTACCCGCACCGACGCACCCGCCGAGGCGTGAGACCATCGTCCCATTTCGCCTCACGCCTCCTGCTTTATGATCCGCCGCCTCAATCGGAGGAGACCAGCATGACCATGTCCACCCACCTGCCCACCCGCGCTTTCGGCAAGACCGGCATGGAGATCACCCGGCTCGGCATCGGCGCCTGGGCCATGGGCGGCAACGCGTGGGGTCCGCAGGACGACGCGGAATCGGCCGCCGCCATCCGCCACGCCGTCGACCTGGGTATCAACTGGATCGATACCGCGGCCGCATACGGCGTCGGTCACTCCGAGGAAGTGATCGGCCAGACCCTCCGCGACCTGCCGGCCGACAAGCGCCCGCTGGTCTTTACCAAGGGCGGCGTCATCCGCGACGCCAACGGCCAGAACCCGCGCCGCCTCGCCGAGCGCAACAGCCTGCGCACCGAACTGGAAAACTCGCTGCGCCGCCTCGGCGTCGATGTGATCGACCTCTACCAGATCCATTGGCCCGCCACCGACGTGCCGCTCGAGGATTACTGGGCGACGATGCTGAAGTTCAAGGAGGAGGGCAAGGTCCGCCACGTCGGCATGTCCAACCACGACGCCGAGCAGTTGGCCCGCGCCGAGGCCATGGGCCGCGTCGAAACCCTGCAGCCGCCCTTCTCGATGATCAAGCGCGAAGCCGCCGCCGAGATCCTGCCCTGGTGCGCCGCCAACGGCACCGGCACCATCTGCTACAGCCCGATGCAGGCGGGCCTCCTCACCGGCAGCTTCACCCGCGAGCGCGCCGCCGCCCTTACCCAGGACGACTGGCGCCGCACCAGCCCCGAGTTCACCACCAACCTCGATCGCAACCTGGCGCTCGCCGACGCGCTGCGCCCCATCGCCGAAGCCCGGGGCGTCTCGATGGGCACGCTCGCTCTCGCCTGGGTCCTCGCCTGGCCCGGCCTCACCGCCGCCATCGTCGGCGCCCGCTCCCCGGCCCAGGTCGATGGCTGGATCGACGCCGCCACCTTCGAGCTCACCGCCACTGACATGAACGAAATCGCCGCCGCCATCGAAGCCACCGGCGCCGGCGAGGGCCCGACAAAGCCGTAACCCAGGCCACATCGCCTCCTCGCCCCTTGCGGGAGAGGATAGCGAAGCTCGGCGGCTTGCCGCCTAGCGCAGCTGAGGAGAGGGGGACTTTCTTGACCCCGTGGCATCCTACCGCGTGCTGCCCCGGCTCTCGGTGTGCAACTTGCGCCAGCGCTCCAGTCGGTCGGCATCGAGCGTGCCGGCCGCGACCGCCGCGCGCACCGCACACCCCGGCTCATGATCGTGGGTGCAGTTGCGGAACTTGCACATCGGGGCCAACTCGGTGATCTCCGCGAACAGCGTGTCGATCCCCTGCCCGACATCCTTGAGGTGCAGCGTCCGGATGCCCGGCGTATCGATCACCCAGCCGCCATCCGGCATCGGATGCAGCGATCGCGATGTCGTCGTGTGCCGCCCCTTGGCGTCGCCCTCGCGCACCGCGCCGGTCTGCTGCGGCTGCCGCCAGCCGATGCCGACCAGCGTGTTCACCAGCGTCGATTTTCCGACACCCGATGAGCCGACCAGCGCCACCGTCGCCCCCGGCCCGCACCACGGCCGCAGCGCCGCCGCCGCCTCGGGCACGCGCGCGTTCAGCGTCACCACCGCCAGACCGCGCTGCAGCTCCGCCGCCTGCCGCTCATAGTCAGAAGGATCGTCCGCCTCGTCGGCTTTGGTGAGCACGATCACCGGATCAGTTTCGGCATCATTGGCGAACGTCAGGTAGCGCTCGAGCCGCGCCAGGTTGAAGTCCGCGTTGCACGAGGCGACGATGAACAGCGTATCGACGTTGGCCGCGACCAGTTGCGTCGGCCGCCGGCCCTCGCCGCGCCGCTGCAGCAGAGCCTTGCGCTCGAGCCGCCGCACCAGCCGCTGCAGCGGGTCGGCCAGCACCCAGTCTCCCACCGCGAACTCGGCGGTATCCACCTTTGCCGGCAGCTCGATCTCGATCTGCCCGCCCGTCGTCAGCCCGGTCAGCCGCCCGCGATGCACCGCATCTATCCGCGCCGGCGTGTATTCGAACTCGTCCGCGCCGAGTTGCTCCTCGAAGAAGCCCGACCAGCCAAGCCGCTGCAGACCTGGCGCGACGCGATCCTCGCTCACGCCGGCCGTCCGGTTAGCGCCGATCCGCGCATCGCCACTTATTACTCGGTCGGCGATTTGTCGGAATCGGTGCTCTCGGCCCCGGCTTCCGGCTGCTTGACCTTGGTCTCGGCCCGCTCGGCCTTCTTCAGCTTCTTCAGCCGCTCGCGCTCGTTGCGCTCGAAATCGTAGTTGGGTTTACGCGCCATGGTGCTGGTTTCCTCTCATCAGGGTACCTGACCCTTAAGTCGGGCAATTACAAGTCAGTGCGGGCTTACCGCGTCGATTACCGAGTCCCGCACCGCTGGCGGATCGAGTTGCCTCGGCCCCCACACATGCATGTCGAGGAAGTGGCCGGTCAGCGCGAACGCATCGCGCACCGCGTCCAAATCGGCCTCGCCCTCGCCGATCAAAAAGCCCGGCAGCCGCAGCAGCCGGTTGATATAGGGCTCCGCCGCCCCGCGGCTCACCGCGCGCCCGGTCTTCGGCGAAACATGGCTCAGTCCGATGGTCGTGCCGGTCGCCGCGCAACTCATCAGGTCGAGCCCGAAGCCCAGTTCGTCCAGCAGCACCAGCTCGAACCGCGCCAGCGCCGCCCCCAGCTCCCGCGTCGTCGCCGGCCGGTCGAGCAGCCCTATCGCCATCCCCAGCAGCCGGTCATGCGGATCGCGCTCCGGCAGCAGCCGCAGATGCTCGCACACCAGCTGGCTCGCATAGAGCCGCACCCGGTCGGCAATCAGCCCCGCCGCCCGCGAATCGGTCAGCTCCAGCGTGAACGTCCCCAGGTGCTCCTCGAGCCGCGCCCGCCAGGTCAGCTGCACCGAGTTGCCCGCCTGCAGCGTCGAGGCGAGCTTGCTCGAGCGACCACCCCGGATCAGCCCCACGCACCGCCCGCGCCCCTCGACCATCACCTCGGCGATGACATTGGCCTCTCCATGCCGCCGCACCCCGATGATCAGCCCCTCACCGTCCCACTGCATGGGCAACCCCGGCGTGGTACTTCATCGCCCTCTCCCCTCGTGGGAGAAGGTGGCGGCAGCCGGATGAGGGGGCGCGATGCGAAGCATCGCGGTTCCGAGCCCCGCGAGGACCGCCCCCTACTTCGTCCACTCCAGCCCCATCTCGCGGTAGCGCTCGGGGTCGTCGCCCCATTTCTCGCGCACCTTCACGAACAGGAACAGGTGCACCGGCACCTCGTACATTTCCATCAGTTCCTTGCGCGCATCGGCGCCGATCGACTTGATCGTCTGCCCGCCGGCCCCGAGCACGATCTTCTTGTGCGCCTCGCGCGCCAGGTAGACCACCTGGTCGATCTTGTACGAGCCGTCCTTTTTCACCGTGAACTTCTCGGTCTCGACGGTGGCGTTGTAGGGAATCTCGTCGTGCACGCGAAGGAACAGCTTCTCGCGCGTCACTTCGGCCGCGGTCAGCGCCAGCGTCAAGTCGGTGAGCTGGTCCTCGGGGAAATGCCAGGGCCCCAGCGGAATGCGCGCCATCGTCCAGGCGAGAAAATCCTTCACCCCGCTGCCCGACAGCGCCGAAATCATGAACGTCGCCTCGAACCGCAGCCGGCCGTTGAGGTCTTCGCTGAGCTTCAGCAGCTTCTCGCGCTCGATCAGGTCGACCTTGTTGAGCACCAGCACCTTGGGGCTCGTCGATTCCGCCAGGCTGGTGAGCAGCGCCTCGATATCCGGCGTGACGCCCTTCTGCACGTCGAGGATCAGCGCCACGTAGTCCGCGTCGCCCGCCCCGGCCCACGCCGCTTCCACCATCGCGCGATCGAGCCGGCGCTTCGGCGCAAAGATGCCCGGCGTGTCGATGAACACGATCTGGCTCTCGCCCTCGGTCACCACGCCACGGATCTGCGCCCGCGTCGTCTGCGCCTTCTGCGTCACGATCGACACCTTGGTGCCCACCAGTGCGTTCAGCAGCGTCGATTTGCCGGCGTTCGGCGCGCCCACCAGCGCCACGAAGCCGCAGCGCGTGTTCTCGCCCGCCTCCGGCAGCATCACGTCGGTCTTGGCGACTTCGTTATCGTTCTCGTTCATAGCGTCTCGCGCCAGACCTTCTCGCGGATGAGAAATGCCTCGGCGGCCTTGTGTTCGGCGAGCTTCTTGCTCGGCCCGGTAGCGGTCACGTCGGGGAAGCTCCCCAGCCGGACCGCGATGGTGAATTCCGGCGCATGGTCGGGCCCGGTCCGTTCGATCTCGACATAGAGCGGTGGCTCCAGCCCCCGGCCCTGCGCCCATTCCTGCAGCGTCGTCTTGGGGTCGGCGCGCAGGTTGAGCGACACCTCGAACTGCGAACCCAGCAGCCGCTCCACCACTTCGAACGCCTTGCCGAAGCCGCCGTCAAGGTAAACCGCAGCAAACACTGCTTCGGCGACGTCCGAAAGGATCGCGTCCTTCTCGGCGCCGCCGGTCCGTGCTTCGGCTTCGCCGAGGTGCAACTCGCGTCCCAGATCCAGTTCGCGCGCGATAGCCGCGCAGGCTTCCTTGCGCACCAGCCGCACCAGCGAACGGTTGAGGTCGCCTTCGTTGGCGTCCGGCAGTCGGCGGTACAGCAGGTCCGCCACCACCAGCCCCAGCACCCGGTCTCCCAGGAACTCGAGCCGCTGGTAACTGTTGGCGATCCGCTTCGATGGCGAGAGCGCACTGGCATGCGTCAGCGCCCGCTCGAGCAGCGCCGGGTCGGCGAACCGATACCCCAGCCGCGCTTCGAGCCTTTCGTGGGACCGCGCCTTCGCCATTCCCTTACTGGTAGACCGACTGGAACATGCGGTCCCAGCGAACATTCGCCGGCCATTCCCACAGCTGCCACGGCGGCAGGTTGTTGCGGATCGAGAAGAACCGCGCTTCGGCCTTGCCGATCAACTGGTCCTTGGCCACATAGCCGACCTGCCCAAGCACCCGGCTGTCGGCGGACCGATCACGGTTGTCGCCCATCATGAAGTAGTGGCCGGCCGGCACCACGTACTCGTCGGTGTTGTCGAGTGGCTCGGTATCGGAGTGCTCGAGAATGGTGTGGGTGACGCCGCTCGGCAGCGTCTCGCGATAGATGTTCACCGACATCGGCTGCATCCGGTCGTTGATGTCCGTGTCCTGACCCACCAGTTCGCGCTCCACCATCGTTCCGTTGATATAGAGCCTGCCCTCGGTCACCTGCACCCGGTCGCCCGGCATGCCGATCAGGCGCTTGATGTAGTCCTCGCCGGTAATGTTGTGGAACACCACGATGTCGCCCTGCTTGGGCTGCCCGAACTCGAGGAACCGCCCGTTGAACGGCAGCGCGATCGGGAACGAGTACTTGCCGTAGCCATAGGCCCACTTGTTGGCGATGAAGTAGTCGCCGATCATCATCGTCGATTGCATCGAGGCCGTCGGGATCGAGAACGGCTGGTAGAGGAACGTGCGGAACACCAGCGCAATCACCAGCGCCTCGACGATCACGACGATGGTCTCGACCAGCTCGTTCTTCTTCTTGACGGGCTTGGCCGCCTCGGTTTTCGACATCGTCATCTCGTGCCTCTGCCCGCGTAGTTGGGCCTGTGTCGTTACGTAAGCGCCGCGACCTGGTCAACCGGCAGGGCTTCGATGATGACGAAAGCTTGCGCCATTCCGCCGTCATCGGTGATCGTCAGGTGGATATGTGGCTTCATCCCCGGCGGCACAAGCCGCTCGAGCACCCGGGCCGCGCCGTTGGTGAGTTTCATCGTCGGCTTGCCCGAGGGAAGGTTCACGACGCCCATGTCGCGCCAATAGACGCCGAAACTAAGGCCGGTGCCGAGCGCCTTCGAGCACGCTTCCTTGGCCGCGAACCGCTTGGCGTAACTGGCCGCCCGCTGCGCCCGCCGGTCCGATTTCTGCCGCTCGATCTCGGTAAAGATCCGATGTGTAAACCGCTCCCCGTACCGCTCCAGCGTCTTCTCAACCCGTGCGATTTCGCACAGGTCGTTGCCAAGGCCGATGATCATGGATGGCTCTCAAGATGCGGAGCAAAAGCGTAGGGCGACATCACGCCAACCCCCGCGACCCCGGCTTTACCGCCGGTAGCGCCGCCAGCTCCGGCGGCAGCGCGTCGGCCGGATAGGCCGGCACCTTGTATTCCGTCAGCGCCACCAGCGGCACGCCGACATCGGCCTCGCCGCCCGAGCGGTCGATCAGGCACGCCGCCGCCACCACATCGGCACCAAACCCCTTGAGCGCCGCAATGCACTCACGGATCGACAGCCCGGTCGTCACGATATCCTCGACGATGATCACCTTCTCGCCCTTGGCGATCTCGAACCCGCGCCGCAGCTCGAACACCCCGTTCACCCGCTCGGTATAGATCGCCGGTACGCCCAGGTGCCGCGCCGTCTCGTAGCCGGGGATGATCCCGCCCACCGCCGGCGACACCACCTGGCTCACCGCGCCAAACCCCTCGGCACGAATCTTCTCGGCCAGCGCCTTGCACAGCTTTTCCGCCATCGCCGGCTGCATGAAGACCCGCGCCTTCTGCAGGAACACCGGCGAGCGCAGGCCCGAACTCAGGATGAAATGGCCGTTGAGCAGCGCTCCCGCATCGCGAAAAACCTGCAGCACTTCTTCTTGCGTCACGCGGGCACCTCTTGTTTGGCCGGCGCCTTCCAATCCAGCGTCATTACCTGCTCGGCCTCGGCGATGGTGGCGCGGCGGACATCGGAGACCCCGGCCTGCATCTTGAGCGAGTTGAGCACGTCGGTGAGCTGTCCCAAGTCACGCACCTCGATCAGGAACGTGATCTTGTGGAAGTCCGGCGATTCCATACGCATCACCAGATTATGGATGTTGGCCCGGCAGTGGGCAATCACCGAGGAGATCTGCGCCAGTCCGCCCGGCTTGTTCTGGCTCTGCAGCGCTATCGCCACCGGATGCAGATCATCCTCGCGCCCCACGATGTCCCAGCGCACGTCGATCCAGGCGACGTCGCTGTCATAAAGGTCGCCGAGCGCGTCCGAATGGATCGGGTAGATGGTGATCCCCGCGCCCTTGCGCATGATCGCCACCATCCGGTCCCCCGGCACCACGCCCTCGATCGATACCGCGCACCCCGTGTTGAAGCTCAGTTCCTCGAGCGCCGCCTTCGCTTCGGGTCCAGCGTTGGGGTTGCCGGGCACGCGGAAGCGGAACACTTCGGTGTCGCGCAACGCGAACCAGCCCTCGGCCTTGTCGGGCGCCGGGAGGTCAATCTTCTTGCGCCGCCGCTTCACCCCCTTCACCTCGAGCAGCTTGTCGTCGAGGTCCTGCGCCGACACCCTGCCCTCGCCCAGCGCCACCAGCAGCTCCCGTTTGCCCGGCAGTCCGGCTGCTTCGGCCAGTTGCCGGAATTCGCTATCGGTGAGGCTGACTTCCTCGCGCTCCAGCAGCATCGCCAACAGGTGGTCGCCATGCAGGTAGTGCCGCTGCACGGTCTGCTGCCGCACCGCCCGGCGGATCGCCGCCCGCGCCTTGCCGGTCGCCGCGATCGTCTCCCAGTTCGACGGCGGCAGGTGGTTCTGGTCGCGGATGATCTCGACCTCGTCTCCCGATTTCAGGTGCGTGACCAGCGGCACGATCTGCCCGTTGATCTTCGCGCCCACCGTCGTGTCGCCGATATCGGTGTGCAGGGCGTACGCGAAGTCGATCGGCGTGGCGCCGCGCGGCATGGCGATCAGCCGGCCCTTGGGCGTGAAACAGAACACCTGATCCTGGAACAGTTCGAGCCGCGTGTATTCGAGAAAGTCCTCCGGCGACGAACCGTTGGTCAGTTGCCCGATGGTCTGCCGCAGCCAGGCGAAGGCCTTCGATTCGTTCTCGATCTTGTGGATGTCGGTGGCGCCCTCCTTGTAGAGCGCGTGCGCCGCGATCCCCAGTTCGGCGATCCGATGCATCTCCTCGGTGCGGATCTGCAGCTCGGCGCGCTGCCGCCCCACCCCCACGATCGTGGTGTGGATCGAGCGATAGTCATTGTGCTTGGGAACCGAGATGTAATCCTTGAACCGCCCCGGCACGACCTTCCAGTTGGTGTGCACGATGCCCAGTGCGCGGTAGCAGTCCTCCAGCGTCGGCACGATCACCCGGAAGCCGATCATGTCCGACAGCTGTTCGAGCGCGATCTGCTTGCGTTCGATCTTGGTGTAGATCGACCATGGCGACTTCACCCGCGATTTGACGTGGGCGTCGATCCCCGCGCCCTTCAGCTTGGAGAGCAGCTCCGCCGTGATCGTCTTGATGGTGCCGGCGAAATCGGCCTTCATCTCGCCCAGCCGGGCGGTGATCGCCTGGTAGTGTTCGGGCTGCAGGTGCTTGAACGACAGGTCCTCGAGTTCCTGCCGCATTTCCTGCATCCCCATGCGCCCGGCGAGCGGCGCATAGATGTCCATCGTCTCCTTGGAGATCCGCTTGCGCTTGTCGTCGCGCATGGCGTCGAGCGTGCGCATGTTGTGCAGCCGGTCCGCCAGCTTTACCAGCAGCACCCGCACGTCGGCGGAAATCGCGAGCAGCAGCTTGCGCAGGTTCTCCGCCTGCGCTTCTTCCCGCGTCACCAGCTGCAGCCGGTCGATCTTGGTCAGCCCATCGACGATCGAGCCGATCTCGGCCCCGAACAGCTGGTCGATCTCGGCGCGCGTCGCGTCGGTGTCCTCGATCGTGTCGTGCAGCAGTGCCACCGCGATCGAGGCGTCGTCGAGCTTGAGGTCGGTGAGGATCGCCGCCACTTCGAGCGGATGGGCGAAGTACGGATCGCCCGACGCGCGCTTCTGCGTGCCATGCTTTTGCATGGCGTACACATAGGCCTTGTTGAGCAGCGCCTCGTCGGTTTGCGGGTTGTAGGACTGCACCCGCTCGACCAGTTCGTACTGACGCATCATGGTTTTGCCGCTCCCCTCAAGCGGCGATGCCTGTTCGGCAGATCGGGCAAAAAACAAAAGGCGCCGGGCAGCTACGCCCAGCGCCTTCCAACTATATAGCTGAGATCAGTAACCGATCACTCGTCGCGCCGCTCGGGCGGAGCCAGGCTCTCGATGCCGCGCAGCAGTTCGTCCTCGGAGATCGTGTCGAACGTGTCGCCGTCGTTTTCGGCGTTCGCGTCGAGCAGCGGAGCGGCATGCCGCTCGGGCTCGTCGACTTCGACGTACTTCTGCATCGAGTGGATCAGGTCCTCGTGCAGGTCTTCGGGCGAAATGGCGCCGTCGCCGATTTCGCGGAGCGCCACGACGGGGTTCTTGTCATTGTCACGATGAACCGTGATGCTGGCACCGGCAGCGATCATGCGCGCGCGGTGAGCGGCCATCAGGATCAGGTCGAACCGGTTGTTGACCTTCTCGATGCAGTCTTCGACTGTGACGCGGGCCACGAACGTCTCCGGGATGTGGTGGGAACAAGCGGCTTGCATACCAGAGCCTGCCTGTGCACACAAGCCACAAGCTTGCCCTCCCCTGCGACCATGATACCCACAACCATGTCGGACAATTGGGTTACGTAGTTTCCCGATTAATCTCAACGACTTATCGAACCGCGCGAAAACCCGACTGCGGACGTCACGATATATTGTTGTTGCAAACCTCCAAGGATTAAGAGCGTATTCCGAACTTAGAGGGGTAGCTGGCCCGAAACAGGCTACTTCTTCAACCCTTGCGGTCGGAATAGTCGTGTTATGCTGGGCAGCCTGAAAGGCCGGCCACCCAGACGGGAGGTAGTTATGACAATTGATCCGCGCGAGAAGGTCGTTCTGTTCATCGACGGCGCGAATCTCTACGCCACCAGCAAGGCAATCGGCGTCGATATCGACTACCGCCGCCTGTTGGCCGAATTCCAGTCCAAGTCCTATCTGCTACGCGCCTACTATTACACGGCGCTCGTCGAGGATCAGGAATATTCCTCCATCCGCCCGCTGATCGACTGGCTCGACTACAACGGCTTCACGGTGGTCACCAAGCCCGCCAAGGAGTTTACCGACGCCTCCGGTCGCCGCAAGATCAAGGGCAACATGGACATCGAGCTGTGCGTCGATGCCCTCGAGATGAGCCAGTTCTACGACCACCTCGTGCTGTTCTCGGGCGATGGCGACTTCACCGCGCTGGTCGCCGCACTGCAGCGCAAGGGCAAGCGGGTGACCGTGGTCTCGACCCTCACCACCCAGACCCCGATGATCGCCGACGATCTCCGCCGTCAGGCCGATTTTTTCCTCGACGTCGCCGATCTGGCCAAGACCGTCGGGCGCGTCCCGCCGATCGACCGGACCGTCGACCGCAACCCCGACCGGACCGCCGAGCGCGCCGCCCACACGGCCGAGCGTGTCGTGGTTGACCGCACCCCGGCCACCGTGGACAAGAGCTGACCCCGAGTCCTCCGTCCACGGCCTGCCTTGCTTGACCCCGATCCCCCGCGCGCGTCCGCGAACCCGCCGCACGACTGCCCGCTCTGTCCGCGGCTCGTCGGCTTTCGCCAAGATAACCGCCTCCAGTACCCGGATTTCTTCAACGCCCCGGTTCCCAACTGGGGTGACCCGGAGGCGGGGCTGGCGATCATCGGCCTCGCGCCCGGCCTCAAGGGCGCCAACCGCACCGGCCGCCCGTTCACCGGCGACTATGCCGGCGACCTGCTCTACGCCACGCTCGAGAAATTCGGCCTCGCCACCGGCCACTACCAGCAACGGCCCGACGACGGCCTCAGCCTGAACAACACCCTCATCATCAACGCCGTCCACTGCGTCCCGCCGCAGAATAAGCCGACCGGCGACGAAATCCGCACCTGCCGCCGGTTCCTCATCGCCGCGATCGAGCAGACCGCGCCCCGCGCCTACCTGGCCCTCGGCCGCATCGCCCACGATTCGCTGCTGACCACCCTTGGCGAAAAGCGCAGCCGCTTCCCCTTCACCCATGGCGCCGAGCACCGCCTCACCTCGGGCGCCACGCTCTTCGACAGCTACCACTGCTCCCGCTACAACACGAACACCGGCGTCCTCACCACGGCGATGTTCGAGGACGTCGTCGGTCGGGCCGCCGCCTTCGTCACCGGCTGAAAAATCTTCGCCCCCGACCAAAGCTTCGCCGCATCCGCAGCGTCTCATCTCCAAAGCGCCATTCAAGTTCCGTTCATCGGCGCGGCAATAGCAGGGCAGGATGCGGACGACTCGATTCGCCGCCCGCCCATTTCCAGGAGAGACGCATGCGTCCCATCATCGCCCTCATCCCGCTGCTCCTCGCGACCAGCCTGTCCCTGCCGGCTTTCGCCGCCAATGAACCTGCGCTGATCTCGGTCACCGGCACGGGCGAAGTGTCAGCCGCTCCGGACACCGCCTTCATCAGCTCGGGCGTCACCACACAGGGCGCCACCGCGCGCGAGGCGCTGGACGCGAACACCGCTGCCATGAACGAGCTGCTGGCCACTCTCAAGGAGGCCGGTATCGAGGCGCGTGACGTACAGACCTCGGGCTTCTCCGTGTCGCCCAACTACGTCTACACCGATGCCCGCGACGAGAATGGCTACACCCTGCCGCCCAAGATCAACGGCTATCAGGTCTACAACACCGTCAACGTCCGCATCCGCGACCTCGAGACCCTGGGCGCCGTGCTCGACAAGCAGGTGACCGTCGGGGCCAACACCATCAACGGCATCACCTTCTCGGTCGCCGATCCGAGCAAGCTCCTCGACGAGGCCCGCAAGGCCGCCTTCGCCGACGCAAAGGAGAAGGCCGGCCTCTACGCCGAGGCAGCCGGCGAGGCCCTCGGCCTGCTGAAGTCGGTCTCCGAAAGCCAGAGCTTCGACCAGCCCCAGCCCTACATGATGAAGACGGCGGACATGGCAGCGGCCTCCGCTCCGGTCCCCGTCGCCACCGGGGAACTCAGTTTCTCGGTCAATGTCCAGGTCACCTGGGCCGTCGAGTTCTGATTTCGACCATCGAACTGCCCCTTCTCCCCTCGCGGGAGAAGGGGATGATCGCCGGATGAGCGATCTGGCGTTGCCTCAGCCCGTGATCGCCTTCCAGATCATGTTCAGCCCGACAAACGTCAGGAACACCGCGAACGCGATCTTCAGCGTCCGCTGCTGCAGCCGGTGCGCCACCGCCGCGCCGATCGGCGCGCAGAACGCGGCCGTCACGCCGACCAGCACCAGCGCCACGATGTTGATGTAGCCGAGGCTGAGCGGTGGCCGGCCCTCCACGCTCCAGCCTGAAATGATGAACCCCAGCGTACCCGCCAGCGCGATGAACACGCCGATCGCCGCTCCGGTCCCCACCGCCTTGTGCATCGTCGCCCCGAAGGCGTGGATGGTGGGCACGCTGAGCGACCCGCCGCCAACCCCCATCAGTGCCGAGATGAAGCCGACGAACGCCGCCGATATCCGGTGCGTCAGCGGCGAGTTCCGCAGGTGACCCATCAGCCGTTCCTGGAACGGCAGCAGGATGTTGGCCGCAATCAGCAGCGCCATGACGCCAAAGACGATTCGCAGCACGTCACCGGTAAAGAACCCGGCCAGCAGCCCGCCAACGAAGGTCGTCACCACGACCACCGGCGCCCAGAGCTTCAAGATTTCGACATCCACCGCCCCGCGCTTGTGGTGGGAGCGGGCGCTGACGATGCCGGTGGGAATGATGATGGCAAGCGAGGTCCCCACCGCCACATGCTGCACCACATCGCCGTCGAAGCCGAGCCAGCCCAGGGCGAGTGCGAGCGCCGGCACGATGATCGCCCCACCGCCGATTCCCAGCAACCCGGCCGCAATGCCGGAGAGGACGCCGGTGACCAGCAGCCCGGCGATGAAGGGCATCAGCCCCCAGATATTTGAGAAGTCCAAGTGAGATGGCCCCTATTCGCCGACCAGATGCAGCACCACCTGCCGTCGGTGCGGCCGCGCGCGGTGCTCGAAAAGATAAAGACCCTGCCACGTGCCGAGCACGGGCCGTCCCCCGCTCACCGGTATACCCACCGAAACCTGCGTCAATGCCGACTTTATGTGCGCCGGCATGTCGTCAGGCCCCTCGGCGTCATGGATCACCCAGTCCATCCCCTCGGGCACCAGCTTGCGAAAGAAGCTCAGGAGGTCGCGCTGCACGTCGGGATCGGCATTCTCCTGGATCAGCAGCGAGCACGAAGTGTGCCGGCAGAACGCCGTCACCAGCCCTGTCTGTATCCCCGCCCCGGCGACGAACTGCTCGAGGTCGCCGGTGATCTCGGTGAGCCCCGCCCCACGGGTGGCGACTTCGACGATATGTTGGAACTGGCGCATTCTGCAGAACGGTTAGCACGCTGATCATGCGTGAGCGACCACGGCAGGTAGTTTTCCTCCGCTGAGCCGCACTCACGCCACGATTCACCGCTCCCAATGTTTCTGACGGAACCACGCGACTATTCCTGCGTTCAGATGGCTAGAGGGATGGTGCGCCGACCCCGAGGGCATGCAAACCGGACGTTCAGGTTCGGTTCAGTTGCACAGCGTCACTTCTCGACCAACCGACTCCAAAACAAGGAAAAAGCCATGCGAATTAGACAGTGGCTCCTCACCGGCACCAGTCTTGCCGTGTTCACATTCATGCCCGGCGCCGCCATGGCGCAGCAGGCCGAATACCAGGCCCTGCAGCAGGCCCAGGCCTCCGGTGATCAGGGCGCGATCGACGCTGCCCAGCAGGCTTTCCTCGAAGCATGCATCGCGGCCGGCTACACCAGCCCCGACGAGTGCGCCGCAGCCGTCCAGGCCGACGGACAGTCCGCAACTGACGCGGAAGCCGAAGCTCAGGCTGCGGCGGAAGCTCAGGCAGCCGCCGACGCTCAAGCCGCCGAAGAAGCCGCCGCAGCCGAGGCTCAGGCAGCCGCTGATGCCGAGGCTCAGGCAGCCGCTGATGCGGAGGCTCAGGCAGCCGCTGATGCCGAGGCTCAGGCCGCTGCTGATGCCGAGGCTCAGGCAGCCGCTGATGCCGAGGCTCAGGCCGCTGCTGATGCCGAGGCTCAGGCCGCTGCTGATGCCGAGGCTCAGGCAGCCGCTGATGCCGAGGCTCAGGCAGCCGCTGATGCGGAAGCTCAGGCAGCCGCTGATGCCGAGGCTCAGGCAGCCGCTGATGCGGAGGCTCAGGCCGCTGCTGATGCCGAGGCTCAGGCAGCCGCAGACGCCCAGGCAGCCGAAGAAGCCGCCGCCGCCGAGGAGGCCGCTCCCGCCGCCGAGGAACCCGCTCCCGCCGCCGAAGAACCCGCTCCGGCCGCTGAGGAACCTGCGGTGCCCGCCGAGCCGTCCGCTGAAGATCAGCAGGCTCAGTTCGTCGCCGACCTTCAGGCCGCTCTCGACCAGTATCAGGCCGCTCTGAACCAGGCCGCTGGTGGCGACTACGCTGGTGGAAAGGCGGCTGCCGATACCGCTGCTGCCCGCATTCTGGAACTCTGCACCACCAACGGTTATCCGGATATCCAGTCGTGTATCGGTCAGGAACTGCCGCCCGTGCCGGAAGCTCCGGCAGAGCAGCCAGCCGCTCCTGCTGACGCGCCTGCCGACGAGGCCCCCGCTGCCGAAGTCGAAGCGGATCAGCCTGCCGCGGATCAGCCTGCCGTCGAAGCGGCCGCCGAGGATCCTGCCGCCGCCGCTGAGGAGCAGCTTCAGAACGCTCTGGAGCTCTACAATGTGGGCATTTCTCAGCTCGACTCCGGCGACACGGCCGGCCAGTCGACCATCGATGCGGCCAACGGCCAGTTCGCCGAAATCTGCGCCGCCCTCGGCCAGACCGATGTCACTGCCTGCCTTGCGCAGTACGGCATCGAACTGGCTCCGATTCCGGCTGTGCAGGCGCCTGCCGAGCCCGCAGCGCCTTCGATTGCCGATATGCCCGGCGCTGATGAAGACGTGACGCCGGAGGCCGTCGAAGTCCTGCCCGAGGCTGTGGCTCCGGAAGAAGCCGCTCCAATCCTCGACAGCGCCAAGGACGTGCAGGCGGTGGTGACCGATGGTCAGCCGCAGCCCGAGGAGCAGGTTGCCGAACCGGCAGAACCTGCAGCTCCGCCGCCGGAAGATGACACTGCCGCTCAGGCCGACATTGCCCCGGTGGAGGTGCAGTCGCTGGTCGAAACGCAGGGTGAAGCCGTGACCGCCGATGCCTTCGCACCCGTCGAGGTGCCGCAGAACGTCACGATCATCAACAACACGACCATTATCAACAACGAAACGACGATCAACAACGAGACCACCGTCAACAACAACAACAACGGTGACGATGACGAGCCGGATCGTCCGCGCCGTCCCCGGCCGGAATACGCCAACAACGGCTTCATCTTCAACATCGGCGTCAACGTCGTTATCCAGAACAACGATTTCGACCGCATTACCGATGGCGACGAGGACGAGGTCGAGTACCAGCGCCTGTCGAATGGCCGCATCAAGGAGACCATCACGCGTCCGAACGGCGTGCAGATCGTCACTATCCGCAACCGCTGGGGCGAAGTGCTAAAGCGCTCGCGCATCACCCCCGATGGCCGCGAATACATCCTCGCCTACTACGACGAGGAAGATCGCGAGGACGATCGCGAGTTCGGCAACTGGCGTGACCCGGGCAACGACCTGCCCCCGCTGCGCCTCACCATCCCGGTTCGCGACTACATCCTCGATGCCGACGTGTCCGACGAAGACGAGGTCGAACTCTTCTTCCGTCAGCCCCCGGTGGAGCGGGTCCGCGAGATCTACACCATCGAGGACGTCAAGAAGTCGGCCCGCCTGCGTGACTCGGTGCGTCGTATCGAGATCGGTGGCCTCACGTTCGATTCGGGTGCGGCGACGATCGCCCGCAGCCAGGTTGGAGCCCTGTCCAAGGTGGCCAACGCCATGCTGGCCCTGCTGGAAGACAACCCCGCCGAGACCTTCCTGATCGAAGGCCACACCGACGCCGTCGGCGGCGACCAGCCCAACCTGATCCTCTCGGACGCCCGGGCCACCACGGTCGCGCGAATCCTCACCGACTTCTACGACGTGCCTGCCGAAAACCTGGTCACCCAGGGCTACGGCGAGCGCTTCCTGAAGGTGAAGACCGAGACCGCCGAGCCGCTGAACCGCCGCGTTGCGGTCAAGCGCATCACGCCGCTGATCACCATCGCCGACCGCAACTAGGTCGGCCTGCAGAAACTGGACGGGCCGGGGAGCAATTCCCGGCCCGTTTTCTTGTGGGCCACCCGCGCTTCAGCCGGGACACGCCTCCCCTTGCCTGCCGTACAAAATCCGGTATGCCTCACCGCGCAACCCTGCCGGAGCCACCATGCCGAAACGCCTCGAACTCGCCCTCGAAGCTGTCATCCTCGCCTCGCGCTGGCTGCTTGTGATTTTCTATCTCGGGCTGGCGCTGGCCCTCGCCGTCTACGCCCTGACGTTCGGCGTGAAGCTCTGGGACTTCATCAGCCACGTCTTCGATATCGAGGAAGCCGACGCCATCCTGAAGATGCTCGGCCTCATCGACGCTGCGCTGGTCGCCAGCCTCGTCGTCATGGTCATCATTTCCGGCTACGAGAACTACGTCTCGCGCTTCGACGACGAGGGCTCCGTGCACTGGCTCGGCGAGATCGATGCCGGCTCGCTGAAGATCAAGGTGGCGTCCACCATTGTCGCCATCTCCTCCATCCACCTGCTTCAGGTGTTCCTCAACGTCGGCACCCAGACCACGGACCAGCTGATGTGGTACACGCTGATCCACCTTGCCTTCGTGATCTCCGCCCTGTTCCTCGCCTATATCGACCGCATCGCGGCCATGACCAAGAGCATCTCAAGGGGCGGGAAGCCCGCCGAAACGCCGAAAGATCGGTCCACGAGTGATATCTGAGCCGCGCCGCGGCCCTTTCGTTCCAAACCCTCGACGAAATAAATCTACAAGTAAAATCAGCTGGATACAGGTTCTGGCGGAATCTGTGCAGCAAGCACGCACGTCTTCTGGAACCACTTTGTAAATCGACGCGTTCTTCGGGCCATACGGTACTCAACAAGGAGCTACACAATGGCTACTCCCGAACGCGACACCGTCTACACCACGGACGGCGTGAACCGCACCAGCACCACCTACACCCGCGAGTCCAGCGCTACTGGCTGGTTCGTCGGTATCATCGTGGCGCTTGCCCTGCTGGCAATCGGCTACCTGGTATTCTCTGCCAACTCCACGCCGACCACCACCAGCGTTGACGTGAACAACACCCCGGCCGTTACGGCCCCCGCTGATACCGCTCCGATGACCGAGGCTCCGGCCGTGGTCACTCCCGAAGCGGCTCCGATGACCGAGGCCCCCGCGGCTCCGGTTGATGCTGCGCCGGCCGCCCCTGCCGACGCTGCTCCGG
Source organism: uncultured Hyphomicrobiales bacterium (assembly GCA_903842455.1). Classification (GTDB taxonomy): domain Bacteria; phylum Pseudomonadota; class Alphaproteobacteria; order Rhizobiales; family Devosiaceae; genus Devosia_A. The sequence continues at coordinate 25,387 of CAIMLX010000144.1, forward strand.
TCGCTCCGGCGACCGAGACTCCGGCCGTTCCGGCCCAATAACAACAAAAGCAACTGACATACGCTGCAGCCCTCCCTCTGTAGCGGCAATGGCCCCGGCACCCCCCATGCCGGGGCCTCCTTTTTTTGCCCTCCCCGGAGCTCTGGGTGGCATATCTGGCCGCCCAGCACCGAAGTCGAACGAGCTTTCGCACGGCAACCCGTCGCACCCCCTTGCGAAGACCGGACCTGCACCCCAATTCCGCAGGATCCTGACCTCCGGAGGAAGCCAATGTTCAATATCGACGGCATCATGAAAGCCCTGCAATCCGACCCGGGCTTGCAGAAGAACCTGATGACCGGTGCCGCCGGCATGGCGGCCGGTATGCTGCTGTCGGGCGGCGGTCTTGGTAAGATGGTGGGCGGCGTCGCCAAGGTGGGCGCGGTCGCAGCCGTCGGCGGCCTCGCCTGGTCGGCCTGGCAGAACTACCAGAAGAACCAGCCCGGCAACTCTCCGGCCTCCTCCGAGGAAGCCTTCATCCCGCCCCCGCAGGCCTCCTACCAGCGCGAGGAACTGGGCAAGTCGCTCGTCCGCGCCATGATTTCCGCCGCCAAGGCCGATGGCCAGATCGACACCGAGGAAAAGGACCGCATCTTCAAGCGCCTCGAAGCCATGCCGCTCTCGGCCGAGGAAAAGGCCTTCGTCTTCGATGAACTGTCGAGCCCGCTCGACATTGAGGCCGTCGTGGCCCGCGCCGACACCCCGGAGCATGCCTCGGAGATCTACGCCGCCTCGCTCGTCGCCATGAAGCCCGACACCCCCACCGAGCGCGCCTACCTCGATGCCCTCGCCTTCAAGCTGAAGCTCGACCCGGCCCTCGTCGCCGAAATCCACAAGACCGCCGGCCTCGAAACATCCGCCCCACCCATGGCCGCCAACGCCTACGCCCCGACCAGCAACGTCTGAGGGCGTCCCCCCTCAGAAGGAGCACCTCCTTCTTTGGCCAAGCACCGCTCTCCCTCCCCCTTGTGGGGAGGGTAGCGGAGCTTGTGGCGAAGCGACGTAGCGCAGCTAGGGTGGGGGAGATGGAAGCCGGTATCACCCCTGTGCCGTCTTGCGCCCCGCCGGAACCGCCGCCATCTAGCTCGCAACCCCATCCCGCGAGGACCAGCCATGGAAATCGGCCTCTACTCGTTCGCCGAGAACACCCCCGACCCGTTGAACCACGGCCACCTGCAATCCCCCGCCGAGCGCCTGCGTGACCTCCTCGAGGAGATCAAGCTCGCCGATGAGGTCGGGCTCGATTTCTACGGCCTCGGCGAGCACCACCGCCCCGATTTCGTCGCCTCCGCCCCGGTCACCATCCTCGCCGCCGCGGCTGCGCTGACCAAGCGCATCCGGCTTTCCACCGCCGTCACCGTGCTCAGCTCCGAGGACCCGATCCGCGTCTGGCAGCAGTTCGCCACCCTCGACCTGCTGTCGAACGGCCGCGCCGAGATCATGGCCGGCCGCGGCAGCTTCGTCGAAAGCTTCCCCCTCTTCGGCCTCGAACTCGACGACTATGATGCCCTGTTCGAGGAAAAGCTCGCCGAGCTGATCAAGATCCGCGAGGGCGGCAAGGTCGAGTGGCCCGGCTCCGAACACACCAAGCCCATCCCCGGCATCGCCATCTATCCCAAGCCCGTGCAGGAACAACTGCCGCTCTGGGTCGCCGTCGGCGGCACCCCGAACTCCGTCGCCCGCGCCGCTTACTATGGCCTGCCGCTGATGCTCGCCATCATCGGCGGCAACCCGCAGCAGTTCCAGCCCTTTACCGAGCTCTACCGCCGCACCGCCGACAAGGTCGGCCACGATGCAAGCAAGCTTCCCATCGGCATTTCGTCCCACGGCTTCATCGCCGAAAACTCGCAGGATGCGCTCGATACCGCCTTCCCCGCCCACCACGAGGCAATGAGCCGCATCGGCAAGGAACGCGGCTGGCCGCACACCACCCGCGCCCAGTTCGAAGCCGGCGCCGGCCCGCAGGGCGCCTACTTCATGGGCTCGCCCCAGCAGGTCATCGACAAGATCCTGATGCAGCACGAATGGTTCAACCACGACCGCTTCGGCCTGCAACTCAGCGTCGGCACCCTGCCCCACGCCAAGGTGATGAAAGCCATCGAACTGTTCGGCACGGTAGTGAAGCCAGCGGTGAACAAGGCACTGGGGAAGCAGGGAGCGACCGTCAGCGCGACCGCCGTCTAGCCGCCAGTTCGCGATAGAGCTCGACGTGACGATCGGCCATGGCCGACACGTCGAACTCCGCCAGCACCCGCCGGCGCGCCGCCTGGCCCATCTCCGCTCGCCGACCGGGCGCGTCCAGCAGTTCCTTGATCGCCGCACCGAGCGCGGCAGGGTCGCGCGGCGGCACCAGCAGCCCCGTCCGCCCGTCCATCACAGCTTCGGGAATGCCGCCGACCGCCGACGCCACCACCGGCACGCCAGCCGCGGCCGCTTGTAGCAGCGACACCCCTAGCCCTTCCATCAACGCCGGGTGGACCACCAGATCGAGCTTGCCCATCCACTTGCGAAGGTCGTTGCGGTGCCCGGCGAACTGCACCATCCCCGCCACGCCGAACCGCGCTGCATCCACCTCGAGCGCATCCCTTAGTCCGCCCTCGCCGAAAAAGATCAGTTTGGTTCGTGGCCCGAACCCCGCCGCCGCCTCGAGCAGTGTGCGATGCCCCTTCCGTTCCACCAGTTGCGCCACCACGCCAATGGTGATCGCATCGGCAGGCAGCCCAAACTCAGCCAAAAACTCTTCCCGGGGAGCCGGAGCCAGCCAGTCGCCCGCCTGCACCGCCGATCGGATGAGCAGCAATCGCTCGCGCGGCACCCCGCGCTTCAGCAGCACATCTAAGATCGCCTGCGAGATGCAGATCACGCGGTCGTACAGCATGCTGTAGCTGAACCGGGTCAACCGTCCCCTCGGCACGCTGTCCACCCGCCGCGATAGCACGCACGGCACCCCTGAAAGCCGCGCCGCAATCCCTCCAAGGGCGGCTCCAGGACCGGCGTGCAGATGCACGACATCCGGCCGTTCCCGCCGAAAGATCGCCATAAGGCGCGGTAGCAAAGTGAGGTCGGTATCGCCCTTCCAGTGCATGTCGTGGACCTTGTAGCCCGCCTCGGAGAACCGCCGCGCCAGCGGTCCGCCCGCGGCGGCCACCACCACATTCGTGCAGCCACGTTGCGCAAGAGCATCGACCAGATAGATCACCTGCTGTGGTCCGCCGACGATCCGACCGCCCAGTTCCACATGAACAATCTTGAGCCCGTCAGCCGAGCGTTGCGCCGTGTTGCTCAACTTCACCTCTGCTCCGGTCCGCTGCAGCAGACAGATGGGGCCGTTCGACAGCGCCGCTGGACGCCACCCGGCCAACTATGCGAGAGCAACTGCCCATGTCACCCTCTCTCGCCGCTTTCTACATCAACCTTGATCGTCGGCTGGACCGCCGTGAACACATCGAGGAACAGTTTCGGCGTGTCGGCATCACCGCCGAGCGCGTTTCGGCGACAACGCCCGCCGACATATCGCCGGATCGTATCGCAGCGGTCGCTGCCACCATGTCGCCCACCGAACTGGCCTGCAGCCTCAGCCACCGCAAGATCTGGCAGCTGATGCTGGATCGCGGACTGGCCGGTGCCCTGATTGTCGAGGACGACGCCCTACTCTCGACTTCGCTTCGCGACGTCCTCGCCCAACCCGGCCTCGCGTCAAGGCTGGACGCGTTGCAGTTCGAGTCGCATCCTTCCGACGCCCTCTTGGGTCCGCCGCTTCCCGTCGCCGACGGCATCAGCATCAGCCGCTTGATGTCGTCCAGTCTCGGGACGTGCGCTTACTACATCACCGCCCGATTTGCCGCGCAGATGCTGCAGCGGCCGGATCTCGACAGGCTGGCCGTCGATCGGATCCTGTTTGGCCGTGGCGGCGGCACGATCTATCGGGCGCGCATCTACCAGTCGGTCCCCGCTCTGGCGGTGCAACTGGGCATGTTTGCCTCACCCTCCATAGCCGCCGGGCGCAGCGACCTGGAGCCAGCCCGCGTAGCCGGGCGAACGAGACGTGTCCGTTCCCTCGCCGCCCGCCTCGACAAGCTTGGCCTCAACGCCGGCCACGCGCTGCGCATCCTGACCAGCTTCGGCCCGACCGGCGAACTCTTCGGTGCCCGGCAGCTGAAGCTGCCGATCGCCGATGACATCAAGGCGCAGCTCTAGCTACCTGCCGCTGCGCACCAGCGACTTGATCGGCAGCGGCGGCAGGCCGGATTTCTCGCCGATTTCGCGATCCTGCTCCATGATGAAGCTGCGCGCCGGCTCGTCCCGGTCGAGGCCGGTCAGAATGTCGGCGGGCACCTTGCGGTTCGAGCGCTGGCTGCCATCCTCGTAGATGACGTTGAACAGCACGAATTCCTGCCGTGCAGTGGGCTTCTTGGCCATTTAGTCAAACTCCATGCAAAGCGTTTCGGGAAAAGTCGAAGACCTTTCAACGCGAACACGCAAAAAATCAGGACTGAAGCGGCGGCTCAGTTCGCCTGCGACGGCGCCGGCCAGCTCTGGCCGAACACGCCTTCACCCTGCTCGTCGATGATCTGCCGGCCCTTGGCCAGCGAGAAACTCACCACGTCTTCCTTGGACGAAAACCTGTCGGCACGGACAAACTTGTAGCTCTTGAGCTCGCCGCCCACGGTCTTCTCGATCACCCCGGCCAGCTGGTACTCGCCGCCAGCAGGCATGGTGATGGCCTTGATGATAAAGCCCTTGTAGCTCTCTTCACCCACCACCGCCGGCTCGATGCTCTTGCCCGCCGCGTTGGCCGTATCGTCCCCGCCACCGAAAATCTTCTTCCAGAACGACATCGCCGCCTCGCTGAGAACCTTTGCCATGCCTTTAGGCTGCAAGGCCCGGTTTGTCCACCCGAACGGGGTTCACCCCCGCTTGAGGCCACCGTAAGCGTTCTTCCCGATAGCAATCGCCCGCACTGCTTCTCCGCCCGCCGCTAACACATTCTCAACCATGTTGGCTTGGGGAGATGACGATGTCGGTGACAGACAAGCGGCGCGACGGGCAAAAGCTGAGATACGAGCAGTTCCTGTCCGAGCGACAGGCCTCGGCGACGGCCATCGCAGTCAGCCTCGGCCCCAACAGCCGCAAGCAGCGGGACTACGACCAGGATCGCACCCAGGCGGAACAGGAGTTTCTCGCCACCCAGGGCGAACTCGGCAACCGCCCGCCCAATCTCGATTCCAAGCTGGAGAACCCGACCGTCTTCTGGGCCTTCGCCGGCATCATCTGCGTGGCTGAAGCGATGTTCAACCGTGTCGTCGTCGAGATGGCATCGCCGTTACCCGGCCCATTTGCCTTCGGCGTTGCGGCCCTGATTTCGGCCGCCTTGATGTTCTGTGCCCATCTGCTGGGCAAGTGGTCCCGCCAAGCCTGGTCGGAGATCAATCGCTCGGTCTACCTGCTCAGCGTCATCGGAGTGCCGATCCTGCTGGTGCTCGATGCTGCAGGCGTGCTGGGGATCGTCCTGTTTCGCGTCTACTTCGCCACGGTCGACATCACCAGCAATGTCGACATCTTCGAGACCGTCACCAACGTCGCCAGCATGGGGTTGGACTTGCTGGCCAAGGTGCCGAGCGACCCCGACGCCCTGCTGCTGGGGGGCGTCAACCTGTTCTTTCTGTTCATCGCCGCGTTCGTCGGCGCAATGTCGCATGACAGCGAGCGGCAGTACGACACCCACTACCGCACGCTGAAGGAAAAAACCGCAACGGCCCGGGCCGCCGTCGACAAGTACGAACGCCGGCAGGAGGCGCTGTTCCGCCGGTACCAGCGCCCACTCAGCCGTGCTGTTCGCGGCTATGTCGGCAATGGCGGCTCGATCGGCGACCTCCCCAAGGACGACTTCAAGGCGCAGCGGTTCGAAGCTGAAAGCCTCGTCCTCCTGCTCCCACCACCATCCTCCGGCCAGTCGCTTCGCTGTCACCCAAGGGAAATGCCGCATGATCCGGGCTCTGCTCGCGGCCCTGTTCCTGCTGGCGGTCCTGGCTCCGCAGGTTGCGCGGGCCGAATATGACAGAAAGCTCTTCTGCCGCGACGACGCCAGCGAAGTGCTGGTATTGATCGACATCACCTCGGCGCTCGATCAGCGCGCCCGCGACCTGCTGAACGACGGCGTCCAGACGGTGCTAGCTCAGTTGCAGCCTGGCGAGCGCCTGCGCATCGCGACCATCACCGACCAGGTGACCACTTCCACCAAGCTGGTGGAACAGTGCGTACCGTGGTGCCCGTCCGGTCTCATCGATATCCTGCTGGGCAGTTGCACCGAGGGTCTGCTGCGGGTCGAGAACCGCCGATTGCAGTCCGAAGTCGAGGTTGCCCTGCGCGCCAACCTGACGGCGACCAGCGACCTGCCTTATTCCGAAATCCTGCGCACGATCAGCGCCAACGCGCAGTTGCGCAATCCGCATCGGCACCTCGAACTCTACGTCTTCTCCGATCTCATCGAGAACTCCGAGTTTATCCCCGGCAAGGAGTTCTGGTCCACGCCCGCTCGGAAACTGCTGGCCCGGCTGTCGGATACTCGCCTCGTGCCGCGCCTTTCCGACACGACGGTGCATGCCTTCGGTATGGGCCGCGGCGGCAGTGGCGAGCGAAAGGCGCTGCCGCCCGCTCGCATGGCCATCCTTACCGGATTCTGGACCGCGTATTTTGAAGCTGCCGGCACCACAGACGTCACCCTGTCGGAGTTCCTCGCAGCGCCCTGAGCGAATTCCTCAGGCCTGCCGCCGCACCGGCTGGCGGATCACCGTCTTCAGCTTGTCCGGCGCCGTGCGGCCGGGGTCGCTGAGGTAGATTTCGTGGTGATGGCCGTTCTCCACCAGTCCTTTGGCGGGCAGGAACTCCTGGTGCAGTCGCGCGATCGTCGGCCCCTCCGCGGCGTATGGGCCGATATGCATCGTCTGGACACTCAGCCCTTTCTCGAACGCTTCAAGCCGCAGGCTTGGCGGCGGCTGGCCCAGCTTGTCCTTCGTCCTGTCGAGCATCACAGCCACCGCCGTCGCGTCGATCCAGTCGGGCTGCATGATCATCGCCGTCCACGACCATTTGCTCTTGTCGCCTTGGGTGAAGCTCGCCATGTCGTCGGCCCACCACAACCCCTCGAGCGGCGCCACGCCGTAGTCTCGCCCGTTGGCCTTGGAAGCAAACTTCAGCCCATAGCTCATCGAGTAGAGCCACTTCAGCGCCGACGCGTAGTCCTCGGCCGTGTTGGGATCGCCCCTCCCGTCGACCATCAGGAAACCGAGGCGCGGCACCTCGACAATGACGAACCTGCCCACCGGCGGCTGCCAGTAGGGCTTCATGATCTTCTTGAAATCGACCTTGTCCGACATCCGCCCTGCCCCTCAGTCAAGTGAGGCTAGGCCACTTTACTCCCCTCCGCTTGATCGCGATCAACCGGGCAAAGGGCTCAGAGAGGCTTCAGCCCGAGTGTAGCGAGACTGACGTGCACCTGCGGGACCAGCGCCCCCGCCACAGTGTCATCCGGCTTCGCCGTGAAACGGTCGCCGTACGCCTCGGTGCCCAGTTTGCGGAACACATGGGTGACAAGGGGCTCGGCCTCGATCACCCACACCTCGGCAATGCCCCACGCCGCGTAGATGCCGATCTTCCGGCCGAGGTCGTAGTGCAGGCTTGAGTCCGCCACCTCGATCGCCAGCAGCACATGGTGCCCGCGCAGGTCTTCGATAGCCACCGAACGCGGAAACACCACGAAGTCCGGCTCGATGAACGACTTCTCATCCAGCCGAAGCGTGGTCTCCTGGACGATGCGGAGGTCCGTCAGCCCGAGCCGCTGAAAGTGCTCGTTCAGTTCGATTTTCACGACTTCATGGCGAGCGCCCTTGGGCGACATGGGCACCACCTCACCGCCGATCAGCTCGAACCGTTCATCCGCATCGATGATGCCTGCGGCCACCATCGCCTCGATCTCGGCGAGCGTCCAAGGCCGACGCGGCATGCCGTCAGCCGCCTGCGTCGTCTCCGGTTCGAGTTGCCGAGGGTAAAACAGCTCGTTCATGCCCAAAGCATATCACGAACCCATCGCGCTTCGAAGCCCCGCCCCAATGCCGGGCAGCCACAAGCGAAAAGGCCCGGATCGCTCCGGGCCTTATCAACTCAGTTGTCGAGGAAGCTTCTGAGCTTCCGGCTGCGGCTCGGGTGCTTCAGCTTCCGCAGCGCCTTTGCCTCGATCTGCCGGATACGCTCGCGCGTCACGGAAAACTGCTGGCCCACTTCCTCGAGCGTATGGTCGGTGTTCATGCCGATGCCGAAGCGCATGCGCAGCACACGTTCCTCGCGCGGCGTCAGCGACGCCAGCACGCGGGTCGTGGTTTCGCGCAAGTTGGACTGGATCGCCGCGTCGATCGGCTGGATCGCGTTCACGTCCGGGATAAAATCGCCGAGGTTGCTATCCTCCTCGTCGCCGATCGGCGTCTCGAGGCTGATCGGCTCCTTGGCGATCTTCAGCACCTTGCGGACCTTGTCCAAAGGCATCTGCAGCTTTTCGCTGAGCTCCTCCGGCGTCGGCTCGCGGCCGATTTCGTGCAGCATCTGGCGGCTGGTCCGGACGATCTTATTGATCGTCTCGATCATGTGCACCGGAATACGGATAGTCCGCGCCTGGTCGGCGATCGAGCGGGTGATCGCCTGCCGGATCCACCACGTCGCATAGGTCGAGAACTTGTAGCCGCGACGGTACTCGAACTTATCCACGGCCTTCATAAGGCCGATATTGCCTTCCTGAATGAGATCAAGGAACTGCAGGCCGCGGTTCGTGTACTTCTTGGCGATCGAGATCACGAGGCGGAGGTTGGCTTCCACCATCTCCTTCTTGGCGATCGCGGCTTCCCGCTCGCCCTTCTGCACCTTGTGGACGATGCGCCGGTACTCGGCGATGTCGAGGCCGGTTTCCGTCGCCAGCGTCTGGATATCGTTCCGGATCTCGTTGGCCGTCTCGGCTTCGCGCTTGGCGAACTCGCCCCAGCCCTTGCCCGGCAGCGCCGCAACCCGGCTGACCCAGTTCTGGTCGAGCTCGGTGCCGTAATAGGCCTCGAGGAACGCTTCGCGCTTCACGCCATAGCTCTCGGCCAGCCGCAGCAGGCGGCCCTCGAGACGCACCAGGCGCTTGTTGATGTCGTAGAGCTGCTCGACCAGGCTCTCGATACGCGAGGTGTTCAGCGACAGCGACTTCACGTCGGTGATCACTTCGGAACGCCAGTCGCCGAGCCGCTTCAGGTCCGACGCCGTGGCGGGCGCCGCACCGGCAATCCGGTCCTCGGTGTGCTGGTCCTGCAGCTTGCGCATCTTGCCATACGCGCTGGCGATGCGGTCGAAGGTTTCCACCACCTGCGGCTTCAGCTCGGCTTCCATGGCGCTGAGCGACAGCGAGTTCTCGAAATCGTCGTCCTCGTCGTCGACCGGGTCCTGCGGCGCTTGCGGCTCTTCGGGAACGTAGTCGTCCTCGTCGTCGCCGCTCTTGCGGGCGACCGGCTTGGCGGCAGCCTTGGGCTGCTCCTTGATCGCCGACGGGCGCTCGATTTCCGCCGGCATCACCGGGGCGGCCTGCTTGGCGTCGGGGCCGGCATAGGTCGCTTCGAGGTCGATGATGTCGCGCAGCAGGATTTCGGCGTTCGCCAGCTGGTCGCGCCAGATGATGATGGCCTGGAAGGTCAGCGGGCTCTCGCAGAGGCCCTCGATCATCGTCTCGCGGCCGGCCTCGATGCGCTTGGCGATGGCGATTTCGCCCTCGCGGCTGAGCAGTTCCACCGAGCCCATTTCGCGCAGGTACATGCGCACCGGATCGTCAGTCCGGTCGCTGCCTTCGCGGGTGTTCGACTTCGATGCAACCGCCGTGCCCGTCCGCTCGGCGAGCTCGGTCGATTCCTCTTCCGGCGTATCCGGCTCGGCTTCCTCGACTTCGTCCTCGTCGACGACGTTGATGCCCATGTCGGAGAACATCGCCATGATGTCCTCGATCTGCTCGGAGGTGACTTCCTCCGACGGCAGCACCGCGTTCAGCTCTTCATAGGTGACGTAGCCGCGCTTCTTGGCGGTCTTGATGAGCTTTTTGACCGCCGCATCGGATAGGTCGAGCAACGGGCTGTCGGGAGCCTCGCTACCGGCAGCCTTTTCGGCCTCCGGCTTCTCGTTTTCTTTTGCCTTGGTCTGCGTTGCTGCCTTGGTGGCCATCTAGCTCACTGCTCCGGGGGGCCCGCCTGCTGCTCGGGCTCCGCTAGTCGTTACGTGGTCATGGCTTGAAACAAGGTAAAGGGACCTTGGCGCAGCGGCTCCGGGCGAGCCGTCACTTGTCCGTCATCGATCTCGCGGGCCGGTGATTCGCCCACATGCGAAAGAGCGCGAGCCCGAAACCTCTCTAGAAGCTCCGTGTCGCGCGTCCCGATAACGAACCAAACCCTTCGATCAATGCTTCTGTGCCATCGACGGTGGCGATCTGGTTCTGGATGTCTCGCAGCCGTTCGAATGTCTCTTCGCTCGGGTCGTCGCCCAGCGCCACTTCAGCTGCTTTCAGAGCCTTATTTAGCTCAACCGATTTGTAATGCAAGGCCAGCGCGTGTTTTAGCCCGGTTTCGGCATCGCCGTCGGCGATCTCCACCCCCGATTGCCAGATGCCCTGGCGGGCCAGCATGTCGGCCATTTTCTCGATTGCCGGCCCATGTCCGCGTGCCCCGAGCGCCGATCGCAGCCCGTCGGGCGAGATATCGTGATCGAGCGTCACGAGGTCCAGCATGGCGCTCAGCAGTCCCCGCGCCCCCGGCGACGATAGCTCCAGCGACGCCAGTGATTCGATTCGGTCGTCGACCAGCCCGGGGTGATTCACGAGGCTCATCAAAATCGCCGCCTCGCGCGGCGTCGCCTCGATCGCCCGCCCCGGCTTCATCAGCCGCGAGTTCCTGAGCGTATCCGACACCACCAGCCGCGGATTGCCGCGCTGCAGCGAGTTGTACGGCTGCCCCCGCCCGCCATTGCGGTTGGTGTTGTTGAAGCTGTTGCCCTGCCGTCCCTCGTAGCGCTGCCGCCGCACCGGCACGAAAAACGCCTGCAGCTTGTCGTCGAACGCCTGCGAATAGTGCCGCTTCACCGAAGCGTCGCCGATCGCGTTGGCCCGCGCCCGCAGCCGCTGCTCCAGCGCCGCCCGCTCCTCCGGCGTTTCCGGCACGATGCCGCCATTGGTCTCGAGGCTCCAGATCATGTCACTCAGCGAGCGCGCCCGTTCGATCACCTCGGCGAACGCCCCCCTGCCCTCGGCTTTGATCAGGTCGTCCGGGTCCTGCCCCTCGGGCAGCGTCGCGATCTTCACCGTCCGCCCCGGCGCGAGGTGCGGCAGCACCAGGTCCGTCGCCTTCGCCGCCGCCCGCTGTCCCGCGGCATCGCCGTCGAAGCAGAGGATCGGCTGCTCGCTCATCCGCCAGAGCAGTTGCAGGTGCTCCTCGGTCAACGCCGTGCCCATCGGCGCCACCGTCCCCTCGAACCCCGCCATCACGGCCGCGATCACGTCGAGATACCCCTCGACCACGATCACCGCCTTGCCCGACCGCGCCGCCTCCCGCGCGGCATTGCCGTTGTAAAGGTTCTGTCGCTTCTTGAAGAGTTCGGTCTCGGGCGAATTGAGATACTTCGCCGGCACGTCCGGGCTCAACGCCCGGCCGCCGAACGCGATCACCTTGCCGCGAAAATCCGAGATCGGGAACATC
>CAIMLX010000145.1 GCA_903842455.1 uncultured Hyphomicrobiales bacterium
CATGGCGCGGACGCGGCTGGTGAAGTTGTTTGCAGTGCTCGTCACTCGATGGTCCTTGCGCCCGTAGCCGACCCCTCATCCGCCCTTCGGGCACCTTCTCCCACACAAGGGGAGAAGGCGATGTGTAGCGGTATGCGCCATACATCAACCGAAGTTGCGGTTCCTTCGCCTTCTCCCCTTGTGGGAGAAGGTGGCGGCAGCCGGATGAGGGGTCCTCCCCACCCGACTGCCGATAGTTGTCTTCAGCTACCCAGCACGGTCCGGGCATACTCGTTCAACCGGTCGCCGCCGGCGGCTTTCCATTCGGCCACGAAGGCGTCCCACTGGTCCATCGGGGCTTCGCCCGAGATGAACTTGTAGACCCAGGCGCGGTAGACGTTCTCGGTCGCGTCGAGATCGGCGGCATAGTCAGCCGGCCAGACGAAGGCGTTGTCGGGCTTGAAATACTGCTGGATGTTGGCCAGCGACTGCTTGGCCGCCGCCGATTTCCACTCCACCGGCGGGGTGAAGTTGGCCGCCGCGAAGAAGCGGGCGTACCAGGTGCTCATCTTGTCGGTCACCGTGTAGGTGTCACCCGACTTGGTGTACTCCTCGCCTTCGAAGCCCATGCGATCCAGCATCTGGCCCTCGGTCGAAGCCATGAAGTCGAGCAGCTTGGCCACTTCTTCCTTGTGCTCAGAGACGCTGGAGATGGCGAAGCCGCGGGCTTCCTTGCTCACGTCTACCGCCGCGAGGCCCTGGCCGCCGGGACCGGACGGAATCGGCAGCAGCGCCAGTTCGATCGGGGTCTCCGGATGCGCCTGGCGCATCTTGCCGCCGTAGATGTCGATCACTTCGGCCGAGGAACCGAAGATCACGCCGGCCTTGCCGGTGTAGAACTTGTCTTCCTTCACGTCGAACTTGGAGGTGACGTATTCCTTGTCGTAGAGGCCCTCGGCCGCGAGCTTGGCGTACCAGGTGATCTTGGCCTTTTCGGCATCGGTGATGCGCGCGTGGACCCAGGCGCCGCTCTCGTCCTTCATCCAGCTGCCGGTGATGCCGAACGCCTGGTTGAAGATCGAGTCGAGCTCGTTGGTGTTTTCGGCCGTGGTCACCCCAAGGGTGTTGCCCGGAGTGCCATCACCGTCGAGGTCGGCATCGGGGATCGCCGTGAAGATCGCCTCGTACGCCTCGAGGGTGGTCGGCGGCGCCATGCCGAGCTGGTCGAGCCAGTCCTTTCGGATCACCGGCTGCGGGGCGCGCGGCGGGTAGATGTAGAGCAGGTAGGGGTAGTTCTTCAGCCGCTCGACATTGTGCGGCCAGAGGGCGGCCTTGAGGTTGGGGGATTTCTCGATCCAGGGGTTCAGGTCCTCCAGAATGCCCTGGTCGGCCATCTTGGCGTCGCCGCCCTGGAAATAGATCAGGTCGGGGATATCGCCGGAAAGCAGCATCGTCCCCAGTGCATCGGCATAGCCCGAAGACGGCAGGTCCATGATCTGGATGTCGAGATCGGTGCCCTGCGCCTTCAGCGCCGCCTCGATGCGCTCGATGTGCGCAACGTCGGGCGGGTTGGTCGACAGCAGGTCCTTGGACACGAACCGGATCACCGTCTGGGCGCTGGCCGGCATGGCCAGCGTCAGCCCGAGGGCCAGCGCGGTGGTGGTCAGAAGCAGTCGCTTAAGCATGGTAGTCTCCTCCGTTATGGTTGTTGGTTTTGGGTAGAATGGAAACGCTGACGTCGCCGGGGTCCTCACCCGCAAAGCGGGGGAGGGGGACCGCCGGAGGCGGTGGAGGGGGCGACCCCTCCACAACGTTCTCGAGTGTGCCGCGAGAGGTCGGCGTGTGTACCGCCCCCTCCACCATGCTTCGCATGGTCCCCCTCCCCCGTGGCTTCGCCACAGTGGAGGACCCCGGCAGGCGTTCGCGCAGGAAGAGTCTCATCCCTTCAGCGCCCCCGTCATCGTCCCCTTGGTGAAGAACTTCAGGATCAGCGGATAGATCGCGAGGATCGGCAGGATGGTCATGATGATCATGCCGGCCTTCAGCGCCTTCAGGTTGATCTGCGCCACGCCGATATTGTTGGCGGCGTTGTTGGCACCGACGATCGCCAGCTTGTCGCCCTCGACCACGAACTGGCGCAGCACCACCTGTAGCGGCCACTTGCCCTGGTCGTTGAGGTAGATCATGGCGCGGAAGAACTCGTTCCAGCGGAACACCAGGTAGAACAGGGCGATCGTCGCCAGCGCAGGCTTGGCCAGCGGCAGCACCACCTGGAAGAAGGTCTGGAACGGGTTGGCGCCATCGAGCTCGGCGGCCTCGAGCAGTTCCTCGGGCACTTCCTCGAAGAACCGCACGAGGATGATCAGGTACCAGGCGTTGACCGCCTTGTAGAGGATGACGCTCCAGTAGCTGTCGAGCAGCCCCATCCGCTTCATCAAGAAGTAGTCGGGGATAATGCCGGGCTCGAAGACGATGGTCACCAGCACCAGGATGAACAGCGCCCGCCGGCCGGGCAGGTGTGGCCGGCTCAGGCCCCAGGCCATCAGTGCCGTCGCGGCGAGGCTCAGCAGCGTGCCGACCGTGGTGATAAAGATCGAGTTGAGGATGCCCGACTGCACCAGCGGGTGCTGGAACAGCAGGACCCAGACATCGAGCGAGAAGCCTTCCGGGAACACAGCCAGGCCGCTCATCCCGGTGACCCGGGCCGGGTCGGATACCGACATGGCGATGAGGTTGAGGATGGGCTGCACCGTCAGCACCACCAGCAGCAGCAGGGTGGAAACGATGATGCCGTACTCGATCCGCTCAAGCGGGCTGCGCCGGATGGCATTGCGGCGGGCGGGGGCGCCGGCCATGGCGCGGGCGGGCGGAACGGCGGGAGGCGCGGTCGTCGACATCACCACACTCCCTTGCCGGTCAGGCGCTTCGAAACGAAGTGCGCTGCGAGGATCATGATCATGCCC
>CAIMLX010000146.1 GCA_903842455.1 uncultured Hyphomicrobiales bacterium
CCACCACCGCGGACGCTACCTCGGCCATATAGTGCACGCATATTACAGGAACAGATGGTTGTAGCCCGCTCCTTACCCATGAAGAGATGGTCTCGATCGCTGTATTCTTCATGTTATCTGAGTCTCGCGCGGATATGCCCGCACGTACAGCATCCGGCTGTGGCAAAGCCTTGGGCGCATTGTTCCGCTGCAGGCGATCGCGGATTATGCCACCGAAGATCAGCCGATCATCCACCCGGGACACTCCGTGCACTAACGGAAAGTGCAACGACAGCCGCGCCATCTGAGCCTTGCTCAGCAAAAACACCTTCATCAGCCCCTCCAATCAGCAATCTGAATAGAGATCATTCTGGATCAATAGGTCCTGACCCCAGCGCTGAGTTAAAGTTCAGCGCACCGGCTGCCCAACCTTTCAGGTGGTCAACGAGCCAGAAGGGCTTGATACCGTCGTGCGGGTTGAATGTCAGAGGCCAGTCTTGTGGGCGCAGCACTGCGTCTTCAAAGACGATGCCGAGCCTGTCCTTCGCGGCCGCCAAGAGTGGCAGACGGCGAGAGTCGTCGTAGCCTGCGCTCCGGATCAGTTCCTCATGGCCGACGATTTTGGGCAGCAGCCACTCGAACGCAGCGCGCAACGAACCACCTTCTTGGCCCACATATGTCCAGAGGTCTACACCCAGCGTCTCGCCCAGCCGCGCCAAATTGGTCCAGCACTGCAGGTTGAATGTCGTGTAGTAAGCCACCTGCGTGCAGCCGAGTTCCTCGGCCTGCGCTCCGACGGCGGAAATCTGCGCAGCGATGCGCGCCTTGGCCGATCGGAATGACAGCGACACTTGGGTAAAGTCCCCAAGATATGCCCCGATGGCGGCAACCTGCAGATCAAAGCACGTCCCACGACTGTTCCGGGCCCGGGACTCGGATGCACCCTCGGGGCTCGTCCTGATCCAGTCGAGATAGTTGTTTAGCCACTCGCGCAGCGCTGCGTCCTCGTTTTCGTCAAGGGCTCCCGCGATGCGCGCGAGACGAACGGCGTCGAGGAAGAAATGCACATTCGTCATCTCGATGATGCCGAAGCCAAGGTCGGCTTCATCGTCAGGCCGCAATTGGGCATAGGACAGGTGCGGCGACATCTTTGTATCGGGATCAAGAAACCAGCGACGGATCAGCCTGGCGGTGTGTTCGGCAAACCGAAAGTCCCCCGAGACTCGCCAGGCCAGCGCCGTCGTGATGGCATCGTCGAACAAACGTTGCAGCCGGGTGCAGTCACAGCGTTCGCTCTGCGGCGCGCAGAGTTCGTCGCCCGGGACGCGCTCGCCGTCGCGACGGGTACACGGCCGGCCGTCCTCGCTCGCCGGGTGCGGCCACCAATAGGTCGATTTATGGGAGTAGTCGTGACTATCCCCGCTGGAGGACCGCACAGTCTTTTCGACAACCGAAGAGGGGCCGCGGGTCAACGCAGCTTCGGCGGATTCTACGAGAGCCTTGCGCCAGGCTGCCGCAATGGTCCCCAACGAAGCCGAAGCCAAGGCATCGAGCCCCGCTTCGTCATAGGCCAATAGCGCATTGGGACGGAGGCGCCGGGCAAGCACCTCGGCGTCCAGTGCGTCGATCGTTGCGACTATCGCCTCGTTGCGTGCAGCCTCGCGTCCCCACTGGCTGACGCGAGTCGACGCCTCGAGATGGTGACGGCCTGATGCGAGGCGCGCCACCCATCCGGCCCGACCGAACTCAGTGCTAAGCGGGCTGCGCTGCGGGCGCGGTAGGTCCCATAGGTCATCCCGGGAGAGGTCCCAGCTTCCTCGAATACCCAGCCGCCAGAAAAGCGAAACCTTTGGACGCCGTCCATAGGGGAACGCCTCGTCGAATTGCTCTTCCGCGTCGCGCCGGAACAGCAACTGGGGCTCCTCGACAGCCTCCTCCTTCACGTCAGCTGTAAGCGCCAAGGCGTTGTCCGTAAGTCGAGCCATCGGCGTGTAAAAATATTTGAGATGAGGGCGCGCCCTTATCTCCGTCACCATGCTGTCCCAGGCGCCCTGCGACATGAAGCAGTTGCCATCCCAAGGCAGCACCCACTTGGCGCGGGCACGCCCATCAGCGAGCGCTGCGTTGCGCGCTCCATTGTTGTTGACGGCGTAATTGACCTTCAGGCGCCTGAGGCGCGTCTCTGCCCGCAAGCGCATGCGGGCCGACATGCTGTCCTCCGGTTCATAGAGCCAGGGCGCGTCGGCAGTGAAGCCCGAAAAGTCCCAGTCCTGCGCGGCGTAGTCCTGCCAGTCGAAGGGCATGTGTAGATAGCACTGCCCCTCGCGATCCAGCAGCGCAAGGACCGCTGCCTCTGCCTCGCGGTCGATGATGCGATTGACCACCCAGCGCTTTTCGCAGTCGGGGAAGGCCGGCTCGTGCTCGAGGATAAATTGGACGTTGCGCAGCGATTGACCCACTTCGTGGCGCGGGTACAGGTCATTTCCAATGATGCGGTAGAAAACGAACGTATCCGGTTCCTGTTGCAGCCCCCTCGCGTGATACTGCGCGCGGAGCGCTGCGATATCCGGATCGGGGCTTTGCGGCAGCGGGGAGGCCGGACGCTCCCACTTCTTATCCCGGAGATCGCGCTCGACCGGGTAGTCGAGCACATCCAGACCACTAATCTGGTGTTCGAGCTTTCCCGATGAAGACAGGTCAATCAGTCGGCTGGCTCCCCACTTGCGCCAGAGCAGCCCAAATCGCTCGCGGAACTGGCCCATGCTCGCAGGGTTATCTGTCCCTTCGGCGGGAAAATACTCGACGAGATAACCCTTTCTGCGGAACAGGTAGTGTTCAAGACTATCCGTGAAGAAGATCGGAGCAAAGCCCCCCGACTCACGCTGCTGACGCGCTACCTGTTCGAGAGCAATCCGCATTCCGTGACTGTCGAGCCCGAACAGTGCGACCACGACGACCGCGGATGCTGGCGATATGCCGGGTTGCGACCACCCCGTAGAGGGTCGCAACGGCGGTCCGCCAGTTGCAAAAGCCGGCCAGCCTGCCGGTGGCATGGGCCGGTGCTCAAGCACCGGAGGGGAGCCTTCAGGCATAAGCGTTATACGGCTCGCAGCGCGACCAGCGCCATCATGGGCATCCAGCACATCGAGCATCGAGTCGAGTATCTGATAGTGCGTTGCCTGCTTGTGTCCAAGGCTGGTGGGAGGTTGCTTCTGCCTCATGCACGCTCCAGCAGTCGCGCAATCGCATCAGCCGCAGCGCTTGCTCCGTTGGGGCGGCGCAATTGTGCGCAATTCTGCCTGATCACATTGCGGGCTCGAGCATCGAGCATCACCGGCAGGATGGCGGCAAGCCGGAACAGTTCATCCTCGCCCACCTCGAGCGCGGCGCCCATATCCTGCGCATAGCGGGCCCGGGCACGCTGATCGTCGACAGCGACATGGGTGGTCGCGATGAAGATTGTCGGGATACCGAACGCCATGGCCTCGTGGAACGTGTTGTAGCCTGCAGCAGAAATGCAGAAGTCGAAGGCGTTGAGATATTTGCCGAGCGGGTAGCTGGCCACTACCGCCGTGTCGGGCCACAGCGACAGTGGAGCCGACGAGTTTGCCCACTCGGCGATCACCACTTGCACACCGTGGAAGGTGCGCACGCTGGTCACGACCGCATCGATCAAAGAGACGATGTCGCGATGGGCGCCGGCGCCGAGCTGGACGAGAACGGTCGGTCGGGAAGGATCGAGACCAAGGGCACCCATTGCCGCCTGACGGTCCAGCAAGTCGGCGGGATCGAGCAAGGTCACCGGATCGACCTCCAACACTTCATGTCGCCGCGCCGCCGTAGCGCCAGTGTCGCGCTCGGCGGCGATCTCGCCCGGCTCGATGATGAGGTCGAAGTAGCGGGAATTGTCGAGATGGGGTGAGGCGACCGGGCCCGCCATCCCGCGGCGGACCCACACGAGGCGGCAAGGAGGCTGGCTGAGCGCCGCCCGGATCAGGCCTAGCGTTGGATTATTGCCATCGAAGACCAGGGCATCGCAATCATAGGTAAATATCAGCCTTTCCAGCTCAGCGCGCAGCCATGCATCCCACGCGCCAGGGTCCGCGAGCGTGTCAGAGAGGGATGGGATGTATTCGGTGGCATAGCCATGGCCTCGAATAACTGGAACCGCCTGGGCATGCGATACGAAGACCGGGTCGAAGCGATGGGCAGCACGGTTGGCGATAGCCAGCAGGCGCGTTACGTGACCGAGCCCAACCCCGTTGGACGCGACGAACAACGCGCGGGGCCGGCGCGATTGGGTGGCAACCGCAGGCCGGCGCGGAGTGTCCTGTGTCACGCCGGACTTCTGACAGATATGTTCGCGATGAAACTGCGGGGAAAAGTGAAACGATGCCAATCTTGCTCTAGCAGCCAGCGTTAAATCGATGTTCCCTTCGCGAAGAGACGCGACAGTGGCAGAAAGGAGTTCGGCAGTCTCGCCGTATATCGGACCCTCGCCGAGATGCGGCCGCAGGTGCGGCAGCGTGGCTACAAGCCGCTCTCTTGCCAGCGCGATGGCGATCGCCGCGTCCGGCACCATTTCGCTTTGCCTTGATGGCGCGTAGACGAGCGCATCCACGCCGTCGAGAAAGCCCTCCAAACCGATATCTTCGTGCTCGTGCAGGGTCCAACCATTCGGCGGAAATCTCTGCGGCAGCAAGGTCGACGGTGGCCGACCAAGAAGGTGCACTTCGACCGACCCGTCAATCGGCAGCAAAGCTGTCAGGGCTTCGCTGGTCTCGGGCCAGTGGGCACGATCGCCAAAATCGATATATCCAATCGCCAGGCGCCCGGTACGCCGGCGAGGCGGCTCTCTACCTGAACTGACCTGCAAAGCCGGTCGCCAGTCCATCTCCTCGACCATCAGGGGCAGCCGCAGTTCGGCGATGGCCGCTCGTACCCAGCGGTTCGTCGGAGCATGACTGACGCGACCCCGCGCCAGCCCGAACAGCCGCCACATTTCCTGCGGCACGGGCGCACGTTCGTGCACGAACACGACGCGATCAGCATCGAGGTTGACCAGATTTTCGGGCAACACACCTAGGGAGGTTGGAATATGCACCACCAGCAGCGGCGTACGAACAGGCTCGGCCAGATCCACGACCTCGGCGAGCCCTTCGCGCACGCACCGCTGCACGTCCGGCGAAATCCGGCGGTAGACGCGGTGCGACCCGATTTGCAGCAGCCCGGTGCGCAGCCCCAAGTCCCACTGCACCCGGCACTCCCCGGCGACCCGGACACCAATGTCGCCCGGCAATGTGAAGTCGCCGGCAATCACGACATCAAGCATCGACCCCTCGACAGCGCGTAAGCTAAACCAACCGACGCTGGCGCAACTGATCGATCAGCGCCGGTCGTCGACAGCCTTGCACCACAACGTCCGATTCCGCCAGAGACACCTGTTCAGGTGATCGGACGGCGATCAGTAGGGGGCGAGCACTCGCTGGGTCGCAATCGACTGCAGATCCATCGGGATATCGGCAAGGGCGATAATGCGGCTCAAGAGCAAGCAAATGAGAGGACTGTTAGGATCGGTGGCACGCAGAAGTTCGAGTTCCGACCTCAGGTCAGCCACCGACACCGTTGCCTCAATGCGCTGCTGGTCCGCATAAACGCCGGCGCACGCAGTTTCCAGCGCGGCCACAGATTCGATACCGGCAGCAAGCACCAGCGCCGCCAACGCAGCCGAAAGCCCTAGTTTCCTGTCCATTACAATGTCCCCCAGCCGATTAGAGATCAGAATAGTCATCGAAGGTCAAGGAACGAGAAATGCTTGCTCCTACCCCTTTTCATGCGTTTTAGGAGCAGCCGAACACCCATTTGCAAACTCCCCGGCCGCAGCTGGGCATGAAGGCGGCATTGCTGAGGTGCAAGGATCGAGGAAGTGCTCGTGCAGGTGGTCGACATATTCACTCACCACTCCGGACTCTTTGCGATCATTGAGAGGTGGTGCACGTATTCACAAAGGCCGACGCCACCGGCATGAGGCCAGAGCGGCAGTCCGCACTTGGCGGCCGGCAACTGCACCGACAACACTTCGTTGAGTCCGCCGATGCGGCAGGCGTCGATCTGCACGATGTCAATGGCGCCGCGGGTGATGAACTGTTTGAACACAATGCGCTTCTGGCAACATGTCGCGGGTCGCCGCCTTCACCGACGCGATGGCTTCGCGGATCTTCCGGTGCCCCTCGGTGTCGTCGGGGCTCGTCGGCCCTTGGATGGAATGAGGGCTGAAACGCTCAAACGCTCAAACTCGTGCACCCATTCGATCGTCTGGTCGACCTCCCACATCTGGGCGTCGATCATCAGGTAGCGGTCGGGGCCCATGATCGAGCGAACGATCGCGAGCCGGCGGATGTCGTCGGCGAGGTCGCGGCGGAACTTCATCTGGCTATGGGAGAAGTCGGTCTCGACCGCCTCGGTGGCGGCCCGCGTCAGGTTGTCGTCGGAACAACCGAGCCAGCCGGCCGAGGTGGTGAAGCTGGGATAGCCTCTCCCCCGGGGAGAACCCGCGCCAACCGGATCTTCCAGCCGGTGACTTCTGGCCGTGCGTCCGAGACGATGTGTGCGGCCCGTACTCGGCTTACCGAGATATGCCCCATTGGTGAGGGGCAATTCATCGTAGCGCAGGCGGTTCTGTGTCTCTTGTGCAACGGAGCGCGCAAATGCCGGTGAGGCCGGTCGACCCCGGATGCAGCTAGTTGGGACTCACGTAAGCTGTTACTCACAGACGAATCAACGCCTCGACTTGCGTAACGCTATCTATCGACGCAATTGTGGAACGTGCCGTGAATATGGTCAGTGGCGGTCGTGGCGGCAAATACAGAGACAGGGGCTAAGGTTATGCGGGGGCGGGATTCATTGGGACGCACGAATTTCGGAACGCGGCCATTGCTGCTGCCCGAAGCCGTGCTTGGTGGCGTGGCCCTCGGTGCTCTGATGCTGGGATGGGCCAGCAGCGCCAGGGCCGACGACATCTGCACCATCAACGGCACGGTCGTCACATGTGCGGGCGACCAGTCAAAAGGCATATCGATTACCGGCGGTCCGCTGAGCACCCTGATTGTCGAGAACATAGTCGGCGACATAGAGCCATGGCCTGGCGTGTCGGGTATCCGCTTCGATGCTGAGGGGTCGGTCACCCTGACTGGCGAGACGGGCGATTGGCAGATCGAAACCGAGGGTGCGTTTGGCCACGGCATTCATCTTTCCAGCTTCGGCAGCACAACCTATGATGTGTCGCTGAACCATGTCGGCGACATCTTCGCCGAAGGCGCCAAAGGCATCCTCGCAACCGGTTGGGGCGACGTGTCTTCGGTCATCGCGGGCGACATCGACGCGCTAGACAACGCCATAGAACTGCAGAGCCTGCAGGAAGGCACGGTGACCGTCGACCACACCGGCAAGTTGACGTCGCGCCAGGGCGTAGGTGTCTATGCCAGCGCCTACGGCGCGGTCGACATCACCACGAACGGGTTCATCACCTCGACCTCGGACGGCATCTTCGGCAACAGCACGGGCGATTCGGTCGGCTCAATGGTGACGATCGACCACACCGGTGGCATCGTCTCGGCCGAGGGCAAGGGTATCTACGCCTATTCGGCCTATCAGGGCGTGTCCGTCACGAATGACGGCAGCATCAATTCGCTCGAAGACGGCATCTTCGCCGGCGGGACAAGCAACGACGTCAACAGCGAAGTTGTTGTTGATAATACCGGAAATATCACGTCGTACGAAGGCAAGGGTATCTACGCCTTTTCGGCGAACTCTAAGGCGCAGGTGCTGAACAAAGGCGATGTCGACGCGCTTTATGACGGCATTTTCGCCAAGAGCACAGGTAACACTGCTGCCTCAACAGCCTCGGTCGAGCACGAGGGCAGCATCACGTCGTATGAAGGCATGGGCATCTTTGCGGAGTCGATCGAACGAGGCGCCAGCATCGACAGCAAAGGCGCCGTTATTGCTAAACTCGATGCAGTAATAGCGTCGAGCACCGGAACCGATGCCTCGTCGACTTCGACCGTCTTGCATGTTGGCAGCGTCACCTCCTATAACGCGCGTGGCGTGGTCGCCACCTCTTCGTGGCAGGGCGTCGACATCGCTACCGAGGGCACGATTGTTGTGAAGGAAGAGGCGATTTATGCCCGCTCCTTCGGCAGCACGGCGGGCGCCACCGTCGAGGTCGACCATACAGGCAGCATCACCTCGTATATTGACCGCGGCGTTCATGCCGAATCGTCCGGTGCTGCAGTGGTGGTGACAGTCGCCGGCGGCGACATCTCGTCCAAGCTCGACGGCGTGTATGCCCGTTCGGCGGGTGACGAAGCCAATGCTACCGTGACCGTCGATGTCACCGGCAACATCACCGCGTCCGGCGACGGTACAACAGGTCGGGGCGTGTTTGCCCAGTCCCCTGGCGGCGCCGTTTCTGTCACCGTCGTCGGCAACGTCACCGGCAAACAGGACGGTGTCTACGCCCGGACCTTCGGCGATGCCGAAAGCGCCACCGCCACAATCGACGTGAACGGCAACATCGTCGCATACGGCAACAGCAACAATGAGGGTATCGGTGCCTATGCCGAAGCCTCGTGGGGCGCCGCGTCTGTGACCGTAGATGGCGACATCACCGCCAAACGCGAGGGTGTCTATGTGCGCTCGACCGGCAGCTTCGGCACCTCGACAGCCACTGCCGATGTCGAGGGCAATATCATCTCCTACGACCGGTACGGCATTTTTGCCGAAGCGGTGAAGGAGGGGGTGAAAATCGACATGGTCGGAAACATTACCTCCAAACTCGACGGCCTCTACGCCAACGCCACGGGTGACAGGGTCACCTCGACGATCGAAATCGACAACGCCGGCAACATCACGTCGTATAGCGGCTCGGGCATCTATGCGACCGCCGACAACGCAACGGTCGACATCTACAATCGCGGCGCTATCCTCGCCAATACTTACGGCATCTACGCCAACACCCCGGGCAATCCATCGGGTGCGCTGGCCAAGGTCGATCACGTCGGCAATATCACCGCCTATGACGAAATCGCCATCAGTGCCCAATCCAGCACCGGAGGCGTGAACATCCTGAGTGTCGGCGATTTCTGGGGCAACATGGGTGGCATCAACGCGGTGTCAACCGGCAATACCACGACCTCCACGGTAACCGTCAATCATGACGGCAATATCGTTGCGCCCAACGGTTCGGGTATCTACGCTATGGCCACCAGCAAGGCGGTCGGCGTCACCATGGATGGCGACATCAATGGCGGTGGCGATTACGGTATCTTCGCCGAGGCCAAGACTACGGACGTGACTGTCGACTATTTGGGCGGCACGATTTCCGGTATGGTCAACGCTGGTGTTTATATGCGGTCCATCGAATCGGCGACCCTAAACAATTACGGTGTCATCGACGCGCTCTCGGGCGACGCGGTCACCATCGAGGGCTTCGGCGATAACATCGTCAACAATTACGGCACCATCACCGGCGAGCTTGATTTGACCGGCAGTTCAAATCTATTCGCAAATATGGAGGACGCCCGGCTCAATCTGGGAAGCTTCTCCCAATTCAACGACTGGGGCCTGCTCACCAATGCCGGCGTGCTCGCGCCGGGCGGCGGCGCTAATGTGTGGGATTCGCACATCACCGGCGACTACACCCAGTCCGCAACCGGCACGCTGCTGATCGACATCGACTTCGGCAATTCCGTCAGCGACCGCGTGGCGGTGTGGGGCGATGCGGCGCTGGAAGGCGAGATCGCCGTGGCGCTGCCCGACCTCGATAGCGTCGTCCCCGGGTCCTACTCGGTGCTGACCTCAGGCGGGCTGACGGAACGCTCCCTTGTCGTTGCCAACGCCGCGCTCGACGCCAGCATCGAATATGTCAACGATACCGACGTGGTGTTGAATGTCGTCGGCATCGATTTCGCCGCCAACGGGCTGAACGACAACCAGACCGCCGTGGGCGAGAGCCTCACCAACGCCTTTGACAACGGCTCCTCGAGCCTCGATCCGCTGTTCCTCGCGCTTGCCAATGTCATGGATACCGAGGAATACGCCGCGGCGCTCGACCAGTTGTCGCCGCAGGGCTATGGCGACGCGGTCGCGGCGACCCAGCTCAACAATCTGGCCTTTGCCGATCAGATGCTCAGCTGCCGTGTCAATGACGGCGCCAACGTCTTTACGGCTGAAGGCCAGTGCGCCTGGGTCGCGGCGGGTGCCAGCGTGCTGCAGCTTGAGACGCTAGGCTACGACCAGACGAGCTACAACCTCGCGGCCGGCACGCAGTTGGTGCTGGGCGAGGATTGGCGCCTCGGTGGCGCGGTGGGCTATGCCCAAAGCAGCGGCAGCAGCGCCTTGGGCACGGTCACTGACGGCGAGCAGCTCCACGGTGGAGCGGTGCTGAAATACGACCGTGACGCCATGCTGTTCGCGGCGGCCGTCACCGGTGGCTACGGCATGCAGGAAACGACCCGCCAGGTGGAGATCAACAACATCGTGGAGACTCTCACGGGTACCGGTGATATCGGTTTCCTGGCGGGGCGGCTGCATGGCGCCTATACGATGCAGATGGGCGACACCTATTTCAAACCAATGGCCACGCTCGACCTGACGCAGTTCAGCTATGGTGGATTCACCGAGTCAGGCGGGTCGACTTCGCTTGCGGTTGCGGATGGCAACCATCTGGTCGCCATCGTCAATCCGGCGGTGGAACTGGGTGGCCAGTTCGTCCTTGCCGACGGCACCAGCTGGCGGCCGTTCATCAAGGCCGGGCTCAGCCTGTCGAGTGGTTCGCAGGTCGAGGTCACATCCCAGTTCACCGAAGGCAGTGGTGACGCGTTCACTGTGAATTCGGGTGGTGATGACATGCTGGGCAAGCTGTCGGGCGGAATCGATGTGGTCACCGCCGGCGATTTCTCGATCAAGGCGTTCTACGAGGGCGCGTTCGGCGAGACTACGACGCGGCATGGCGGTGCCATCAAGGTCGGCGCCTCGTTCTGATCCAGCAGAGCTTCGGCGCGACCCTTACGAAACGTCGCCCGAGGCCGCCCCCCGGCTAGCGTCGACGCTAGCCGGGGGAGAACCGCAGCGGGCGTCTGCGGGTGCGACCTCACGAGGCGAAGAACACCAGCGGGCAAAGCTCAGCGATTGATAGACGGACGACGCGCCATCGCGGCTATGCGGTTAACCTGCGCATCCGCAAGCAGATCTAGGAATCGTTCGGTTGGATCAAGACCATCGCAGGGCAGCGCACGACCAGGTTCGGGAGTCGCGACCCGCGTCGGATGGGCCTTCACCTTCTGCGCCGCAGCATACAATCTGGTGCGGCTGCCCAAGCTCCTCGCAGGGGCCGGCTGATGGCCAAGATTTCCGCCTTCACCAAGGCCTTCGCCGGCCGCTGGCGCATCGTCGGGATGGATGTCTGGGACAACTACTTCCTCGATCTCGTTGAAGAGGCGCACCTTACGTTCAAGGGCGCGGCGGACGGCGAAATCGCCTTCGGCGCGCTGAGAGGCTTCCTCGATGTTCGCTACCGCGCGCGGGATGGCGCAGCGTCTGCCGAGTTCTCTTGGGAGGGGCATGACGAAAACGATCCGGCATGCGGACGCGGCTGGATCACGATCGGCACCGTAGGCCGTCTGGTCTGTGGACGAAGTGCTTTATCCATAGTCGGACGGATGCAATGGGGTCGAAGCCGAGGAAACTGTCGGCGGTCTTGAGAGACAACGTGACGATCCGCGTCTATTATGATGGCTACGTCAGCGCTTCGTTGCGCAAGAATGGCCTTGGCCTGAAGAGCAGCGGCAAGATGGAATGAACACGAACATCACCCAGAAACTCGGCTGGAGCACAAGGATGCGCCCCACTCGCCACTGGATCGTCCTCTGCCTTGCCCTGCTGGGTGGCACAATGGTGGTTGGACTCGCTCCCGTGCTAACGGCGAACCTCGCCGTCGCCGACGATGCCGCGGAGGCCGCCAGCCTAAAGGCCGCGGCAGCGACGGAGGAGCAGTGGGCCATGTACAACTACGGTAAGGTGCTGTTCGAGGGCAAAGGCACCAAACGTGACGTCAAGGCCGCAGCGGAGATGTTCGCGGGCGCGGCTGCGAAGGGCAACAACTGGGCCCAGTTCAGCCTTGGCGAGATGCACCTCAGTGGTGTGGGCGTTGCCGTCGATCCATGGAGGGCCGCCGAGCTTTTCGCCCGTTCGGCAGCGCAGGGGAACCCCTGGGCGCAGTTCAAGCTCGGCGACATGAAGCTCGACGGCAGCCAGATCCCGCAGGACCTGCCCAGCGCAAAGGACTTGTTCGAGAGATCGGCGGCTCAGGGCAATGCCTGGGCACAGCTCAGGCTGGGGCAGATGTATGTGGACGGCACCGGGGTCAAGCGCAGCCTGCCAACCGGCAAGGCGCTGATCGAAAAATCGGTGGCGCAAGGCAACCTCTTTGCCAAGGTCGCGCTCGCCAATATCGTCCACTCCGGCTCGCCTGCCAAGGCGATCACTCTTCTCAAGGAAGCGGCCGACGCGGGCAGCGAACTGGCGAAGCAGCGGCTGAAGGAACTGCGGGGCTGATCTAGAAATTTGATTGGCGCCGAAGACACTTGCTCCTACCGGCCCCAAAAGGCCTGCGGCTGCGTCCGTCGCCAGTCTTAGACAGGCCAGTTAGACCCTGTTTGAGAAGGGGCGTGCACGGATCATGGCCAGCGTCTGATAAGGGTAGCTGAAGCAGCGATGGTGACCAGGGTTTGGGCAACCTTGGTGAGTTGCTCATAGTCGCGGGACAAGGCGGCGGTTCTTGAAGATATATGCAAAAGTGCGCTCCACGACCCATCGGCGTGGCAGGACCTCGAAGCCCTTGCCTTGCGCGCCCCTTCGGATGATCTCGAGCGTGATGTGGGTCTGGTCGCTGGCCCATTTCGCGAGGCGGCCACCGTAGTAGCCGTTATCGGCGATGACGCGGGTCAACAGGGATAGCGACGGCGCGACAATTGCAAGGGCAGCTTGCCGCCTTCGCGGTCCTAAACATCGTCGGCATGGGCCCGCGCCACCAGCAATCGACCGTCCACCGGAAAAATAATCCGATTGCGGCATAGAAAGCAGCAGCAAAACAGCATTGGCGCTCCGGGTCTGCTTCGCTTGCGGCATCCTGAAGTCAAAAAAGGGGGCTGGCAGAGTTGGCACGGTAGGGAAAGATCGACCGTGTGCGGCCGCCGGCAGGATCGGCAGCCGATGGTTCTGCTTCCGGCGCATGTGGTGTATGTTCGCACTGCCGGAGAGGGCCGACCAGCAGGTGAACGCGAACTCGAGTGTTTGCTACTTCTTGGGCGGGTTGCCTTTGACGCGATCCCATAGGGCGAGCGGGTCTTTGCTGACCAGGGTCACCCAAATGATCAGGTTCCGGCCGGAAATCCCGAGCACGCCCGCGACGGCGTGACTCCATGTGCTTTCGAGGTGCAGCCCGGACACGATTGGATCGGTTGCGAGGACGGCGACGCCTATCCCGGCCGCGACAGCCAGGATGCCCGTTAGCACCGAGTGCCGCTTGATATCGAGCAGCACCGCGATGATGCCCATCACTGCTGAGGCGAGGAGCGTCGAGACCTTGATCCCGAAGATGTAGGGGGTGGGATCGGGGGTCATCGGCGGAGCCCCCCGGCGGTCGCGGCGTAGTCTTGCGCCACGCCCTCGTACCAGTTGCGGATAGACACCAGCCGACCGTTAGCCTTGTCGAGCGCCACCAGGGCCTGCCCAGCGAACACCTTGGGATCGCCCCCGACCGTGGGCTCGGGCGCCTTGACCGGGGCCACGTAGGCGGGGATCGGGGGGAGGCTTCTGGCGACGACCGGGGTGGGTTCAAC
>CAIMLX010000147.1 GCA_903842455.1 uncultured Hyphomicrobiales bacterium
CTTAGTGCATTGATATACAACGCTAAAATGGCTTGACGATCACTCGTGACGCGGCTAAAAGTTCCGATATTGGATGCTTGGAAATGTGCCCGGAGATCACCACTCCGGGCCCTCTTCTTCTCCGGGAGGTGCCGAAAATGCGTATTGTCTTTCTCGATGCCGACGACGTGCGCATCCGCTTCGAGGCTGCCTGCTTCCCGATCGAGCAGTTCTGGGGTCCAGCGGTCCCCGTCGAAATGCTGCGCGATGAAGCGCACGCCGCCTGGACCGACCAGCACCCCCGCGTGCTGCGTGAATCCGAGCGTCTCATCGGACTGCTGCTGGCGGGAGCGCAGATTGGCGCAAGCCCGCGCAAGCGCAAAGCAGCGTAGGGGGGCGGGGCTAGGAGCCCCACAGCGCACTTCTGAGTAGCGCTGCCGCCGCCGCCCGATATTCGCGTGTTTTTTCTGGTTTCGTTTTTGCGTTTTGTTTTGATTTGGTGGGGTCTAACCCGCTGAAATCATTGATGGCGACCCCCGACGAAGCGGGTTTCTGCCGTTTTGATTTCCGCCCTGCCCCGGGCGTTTTGACTTCACCGCCGTCGCCGCCAAGCGGCGCGCTGTGGAGCGAACTATCGACGATATCCTAGGCGCGCCGACCTCATATGCGTTCGCCCGCGACGTCCAGAACAAGTTCAGCTGCGCCCGTGATCAACTCCTGACCTTCGCTCTGTGGCACGGCATGGTCGATGCGACCAACAACGCCTTCGAGCGCGCACTCAGACCTGCCGTCGTTCAGCGCAAGGTCACCAATGGCTATCGCGCCATGTGGGCAGCAGAGGGAGAAGCCGCCATCCGAACCGTCGTCGACACCGCACGCCTCCGCCCAGGAAGCAACGCCTTCAACACAATCCTCTGCGCCATCGGCGCCTGAAATCCACCATGACTGAACCCGCGACCTTGATCTTGCGAGCCTCTCTTCAGGCACGGCTTTATCGGGACATCGAGGTGTCGAGTTCGAGCACGCTCGCCGATCTGGCCGAAGCCATCGTCGCGGCATTCGGCTTCGACATGGACCACGCCGACGGCTTCTACTCAAAAATAACGGGCAAGCTGTTCGACTCGCCCCGGCGGTTCGAGCTTTTCGCTGACATCAAGGGGAGCAACTCTCGCAGCGTGAAGCGCACGCGCGTCATCACGGCCTCCTAGAACGTTGGCTCGGCAATGACTTTCTTGTACGACTACGGTGACGAGTGGCGCTTCCGAATTGAAGTTGTCGAAACTGGGCAGGCCAAGCCCGGAGCCGCTTATCCCAGTCTCGGCAAGGCTCCCCTCAGTACCCCAAGATCGAGGACGAGTGACGACGAACCGGATCCGCATCTCGCTTTCAGGACGTTGGTAATTCCCTCAGGGCGGTTGCGGACATAGAATCGATAGCTTCGAAGTGCGTGGAGGCAGAATAGCCCCAACCTCAATGCTCTTTGCGACAACCCCATAGTCGGGGCGCAAGGTGTGACCGAGCGTCAGGCGACCGCTGCAGATGCCCTATCCTTGCAGTACAGGGCGTACTATTATAATAGCATGTCTTGAGGTTCTTGGGGGTCGTACTAATGCGGGTCGATTTGAAGGGGCGAGTGGCTTTGGTCACCGGCGCCGCGGGGACGATTGGATGCGCCATCATCCGCAGGCTCAGTGACAACGGCGCCAGCGTAGTCGTCGCCGACATCAACCGCGAGGGCGCCGAAGCTGCTGCCGCCGAGCTGCCGGATGCCATCGCGTCGGTCATCGACATCTCCAGCAAGGACTCCGCTGAACGCGGCGTGGCAGAGGCGATCGCACGCTTCGGTCGGATCGACATCCTCGTCAACAATGCCGGGGTCAACAGCTTCGTCCACCGGGTGAACATCGACGCGTTCCCGCTGGCGGAGTGGGAGCGGATCACCCGCATCGACCTCGACGGGCTCTACCTGATGAGCCAAGCGGCACTACAACCGATGCTGAAGCAGGGAGACGGCGGGCGGATCATCAATATCGCCTCCGTCGTCGGCCTCGCGGCGATGCGCCTTCAAAGCCCGTTTGTGGCCGCCAAGGCCGGCATCATCCACATGACCCGCTCGATGGCGCTCGAACTGGGGCCGCAGGGAATCCTGACAAACGCCATCGCGCCGGGCTCGATCATGAGCGAAGGCACGCGCTCGCTGTTTTACGGCGCCGACGGCAAGTTTGCCGGGCGCACCGCCGAGTTCATGGAGCATCTGCCGCTCGGCCGGCCGGGCACAGCCGACGAGATCGCCGAGAGCGTGCTGTTCCTGAGTTCGCCTAGCGCAAGCTACATAAACGGGCAGATCCTGGCCGTCGATGGCGGCTGGACCGCCGGCTACATGATGTGAGGCCGATGATGCAGATCGCACTGCAGAACACTTTCGCCGAGCTGCTCGGCGACCCCAACCCGGTTGCCGGTGCAATTCGTGACGCGCTGAGGGCCAACGGAGCGACGATCGAACCTGTCGCGCCCGTGCCCGACATCCTGCTTGTGTCGATGCCGCTTTTGCCGGTCGCGGGCTACGATCCGTCAACCCTGCTGGGGGCGGCGCGAAGCACCGGGGACGCCATGTTCGCACGGGGCAGCGGGCGGATCATCTTCCTCGTCTCGGCGGCCGCGGGCATGCCGATGCGCCGGCATCCTGAGTTCTCCGTGGCGATGGCCGGGGTGGTGACGACCGTCCGCACCCTCGCCATGCAGCTGGGCCCGAAGGTGCTCGTGAACGCAGTAGGGGTCGGCGCGGTGGGCGAGCCGCTGGTGGCCGGCGATGCGGCAATGCTCGCGCACGCATCGGTGAAGCGGCCTGGGTCGGTCGCCGAAATCACTGATACGGTGCTGTTCTTCTGCGATCCCCTGAATACCTACACCACCGGGCAGATGCTGTCGGTGGATGGTGGATGGAGTGCCGGCTATGCCCGCAGTTTCTGAGCATATCGAGCTGCGCGCCGGCCAGTTGGCGGTCGATCTTGCGCCCTCCATCGGCGGCAGTATCGCCAGTTTCAGGATCGACGGCATCGACGTGATGCGTCCGTTGTCGGACGCCGACCGCAGGGCGGGCAACGTGCTCGGCGTCGCGTCCTTCCCGATGATCCCGTTCGCCAACCGGATCGGCAACAATGCGTTCGAGTTCGAGGGGCGCCGCTACCGCTTCGAGGCGAACAACCCGCCCGAGATCTATCACGTGCACGGGACGGGCTGGCACCGGCCGTGGGTCGCCGGGCAGGCCGGGCCGGAGAGTGCCGTGCTGCGGCTCGAGGTCTCCGAGCCCGCAGCCTATTCCTATGCTGCAGAGCAGCGCTTCACGCTGACAAAGGCAGGGCTCGAGCTGGTCACCACTGTCACCAATACCGGCGAGCGGACGATGCCCTTCGGGTTCGGGCATCACCCCTGGTTCGACCGGGACGCCGATGCCATGGTGCAGTTCGGCGCTCGAACGTTCCACCTCAACGAGCCCGAGGGGATGATCGGGCAGCGCATCGCGCTCCCGCCGGAAATGTCGTTCGAGACGCCGCAGCCCTTGCCGAAATACTGGCGCTGCACCGACTATGGCGGCTGGGACGGCAGTGCCACCATCACCTTCCCCCGACGTGGCGCCGGCATCACCGTGAGGGGTGGAGCGCCCTATCACCACATCATGTTATACGCCGACCCTGCCCGGAGCGTCTTCTGCGTCGAGCCGCAGACCAACGCATCTGGAGCCTTCAACCGCCCGGAGGGTTTTGGCGATCTCGAAGACGGCATCATCGTGCTGGCACCGGGCGAGAGCACGATGGGCACTCTGACGTTCGAGGCGTTCCGGGTCTAGCTAGGAGGCCGCCCGCACCGTCTTTGCCTGAGCCGCGGCGACTGCTCGCAGCACGCGATCCTCGCCACCCTCGCCGCGTCTGAACTCGTCGACGATTTGGCCGTCCGCGATGGTGAGACAGCGGTCGCAGAGGCCAAGGACTTCCTCGAGTTCGGACGACACGACGATCAGCGCCACGCCCTTGTTGGCCAGTTCGACGACGAGACGGTAAATCTCCTGCCGCGTCGCGGCATCGACGCCCTTGGTGGGCTCGTCGAGCAGCAGCACCCTGGGGGCGCGCATCAGCACCCGCGCAAAGAGCAGCTTCTGCTGATTGCCGCCCGACAGATGGGCGACCGAGGCCTGGGGCGAGGACGCCTTCACGTTCAACTGGCGCATCGTCTCGACAATGGCGCTCCGTTCCCGATCGCCGCGAACCATGCCGCCGGACGACAGAGGGTCGAGATTGCCGATGGTGATGTTGGCGCCGACCGGCAGGTTGAACAGCAGGCCGTCGCGCTTCCTGTCCTCGGTCAGCAAAGCAATTCCGACGGCGCGCGCATCGCGGGGGGAGCGGATACCGGTCAACTGGCCGTCGACCCTGACCACGCCGCTCGACGGCACGCGACCAAAGATACCGTGCAGGATTTCACTGCGGCCAGAACCAAGCAGGCCAGCCAGCCCGACGATTTCACCAGCGGCAACGGTGAAGCTGACATCGCGCGCGCCGTAGATCGCTCCCGGCTTGCCGGCCACATTGAGGCCCTCGACGCTCAGCATCGGCCGCGCGTCGACCGGTGCCGCGTGCGGCGGGAACAGCTTCTGCAAGCGCTGGCCGGACATGGCGAAGATGAAGCGCTCCTCGTCGAACTCGTCTCGCCCGAGTTCGGCTGCGACACGCCCGTCGCGCAGCACGGTGGCGCGGTCGCATACCGCCAGCACTTCAGGCAGGCGGTGGGTGATGTAGATCATGGTGACACCCTGCCGCTTCAGGCGGCTCAGCACATCGAGCAGCGCCTCGACTTCGGTGCCGGAGAGCGAGGCGGTGGGCTCGTCGAGCATCAGCACGCGCGGCTTAAGCGCCAATGCGCGGGCGATCATGACGAGGTGGCGCTGCGCCGAGGTCAGCGAGGCGACGATGGCCTTGGGGTCGATGGTGAGTCCCAAGTCGTCGAGGATGGCGCGGGTCCGCTCCTCGAGCTTGCGGTGGTGGACGAGCACACCCTCACCGAGGCCGGTGTGGCCGGCAAAGACGTTCTCTGCGACCGAGAGCTGCTCCAGCACCTCGATCTCCTGCGGGACGTAGCCGACGCCGGAAGCGCGCGCCTCAGCCGGTGACCCGAAGCTCACCGGCCGGCCGGCAAGCGTGATCTGTCCGCTGTAAGAGCCGGCCACGTGCACGCCGTTGAGGATCTTTACCAGCGTCGATTTGCCGGCACCGTTCTGGCCGAGCAGGGCGTGGATCTCGCCCGGCAGCACGCTGAAATCCACGCCGCCGAGTGCCTGCATGCCGGCAAAGGCCTTGACGATGGCGCGGGCGGAAAGGATCGGGTCCATGGGTGCTGCCTCGACGGTATGGAAAAGCCGCGCCGATCCCGGGTCAGAGGGACCGGCGCAGCGGTGCGGCCGGCTTACTGGCCGGCGCTTTCGAGCATGGCGTAGTACGGGTCGAGGTCGGCGGCGGTGATCACCTTGGATGGGAGCACGTTCATGTATTCCACCGTCTCACCCTTGGCCAAAGCGCCGAGCAGCTCTGCCACTTTGGCGCTTTCCTCATAGAGCGGCTGCGCCACGATGCCGAACGCGGCTCCGGACTTCACCAGGTCGAGGTTCTGGCGGATGTAATCCATGCCGACGATCACCACGTCGCGGCCGGCCTTGCGGGCCGCGCCCGACCATGTCTGGATCGAGTTACCGGTGGTGCCGAAGGCAGCGTTGACGTCCGGGTTGCCCTGGAGGATCGCGATCGCCTTGCCCTCGGCCGCAGAGGGCTCGAAACCTTCCATCTGGGTCTCGAGCACCTTGATGTCAGGATACTTCTCCGCAATCGTTTTGCGGAAGGCGTCGGACATGGCGTTCTCGGTGTCGTTCGAGGCACCCTGGGTCAGGGCGACAGTGCCCTTGCCGCCAAGCTTGTCCCCGATCGCTATCGCCGCGTTGGTGCCGGCAGCCGCGATATCCTGCGCGGCCGCTGCCTTAAGGCCTTCCACGGAGCCCTCGGGGGGAAGCACGTGCCAGGTGACGACGGGCAGCCCCTCTTTGCCTAGCTTGGTGATGTAGGAGTAGATCGCCGGGTCGGGACCGTAGACGCCGACAGCGTCGAACTTGGTGCGCGATAGCGCCGCTTCGGCGAGCGGCAAGGTTGCCGGGATATCCCAGTTGGTGGCGGACGGATCGCCCACGACTTCGCAGATGTAGCCAAGCTCCTTGCATTTGTCGAGGAACCCCGCCTGCATCAGCCGATGCACCGGGTGATCCTTCATCGCCTGCACCCAGAGCAGGTTGACGTCGGCCGCATAGCCGGCCCCGACCGTGCCCATGCCGGCAACAAGCGCCACTGCCCCGAGCAGCCCTTTAGCCATAGTCCTCTTCGAGATGTTCATGCTTCCTCTCCTCCATTTGCCCGCAATTGCGCGTGGCGCTGAACGTCGTGCGGCGCTCATCAAGCACCGGATGTCTTGCTGGATTGCACCTCGGTCTTGCTGGCTGCGGCAGTCTTCGCGCCAACACCGACCGTGAAGTACCGTCGGCGGAGAATATCGAGACCGACGGCGAGCACCATGATCACGCCCACCGC
>CAIMLX010000148.1 GCA_903842455.1 uncultured Hyphomicrobiales bacterium
GAAGGAGCCCGACCCGAGCGTCGATCCGGACACGGTGGCCAACACAACGGACCCGCAGAGCGGCATCCTCAAGACGCGGCGTGGCTGGGTGCAGGGCTACAACGCCCAGGCGGTGGTGACGACCGGACAGATCATCCTGGCTGCTGACGTCACCACCCAGGCCAACGATGTGCGCCAACTCACCGGGATGCTTGACCAGGCACAGGCCAATATCGAAGCCGTGCTTGGCGAGGAAGCGGTTCTGGGGGCGGCGGTGGCCGATGCCGGGTACTGGTCGGAGGCGAATGCCGCGAGGCGCTGCGCCGCATCCGCCCGCGCTGAGCGCTTCAGCCGCGGCTGATCGGAGCCACGCTCTCGGGCGGCGCCATCCACAGACCCGCATCGTCTTCATGCGCGGGCAGATATTCGCGTCCCGCCGCTATCGGCTGCAGCACCGCGCCAGCATCGTCGGCGAGATAGTCGTAGCCGACCTTCTGGAACCTCCCGTCCGGGTCGAGGGCGTTGTAGAGCGCACTGCGCGCCCGCCGGCGCTCGGGCGTGATCATCTTGAGGTGGTAGAGGTTGAGCTCCGCATGCCGCCGCCTCATGCCCCCACTCACCCACGGCTGGTGCAGCTCAGCGGTCTCGAAACTGCCCTTTGCGGCAATCGGGAACTGGTGGTCGAACAGCCGGAACAGCCGCGTCTGGCGCTTCTCTCCCCAGATACCGTCCACCCGGTAGGTCTTGGGCCCGTAGAGTTCGCGAAAGCGAAACGACCAACTGTTAGCAAAGGGAGTACGGATCAGCCGTGGAACGATCTTTGCAGCAGAGCGCTCAAGGCGCTCATCGGGGTCCATCGCCAGAACCCATTGTGCACCAGCATCATAGGCGGCCTGAATGAGCAGCTTTCGCCTCTCGGTGTCGCCAGTAAATGAGGTCGTCGCTGCACGGTCGTCCCAGCTGACCCAGCCATCGACAACTGGCCGTAGGTTCTCTATCAGGGCCGGGACAAGCTGGGCATCGTAGCGGTAGGAGAACACCGCGACGCAGCGCGGCCTCTCGAACCACCTCCCTTTGCGTCTCGGCGGTACGTGTACACTCAACAATGCCGGTATCTCCTTGTCCGCTTCTCCCCCCGCCAACGATGTGACTGTTCGCCGGGGCATCCAGGTCCCCACGGCTCCTGCCATCTCGGTGGTGGTGATGGCAATCCACGCCGACGCAGGGGCTGCCGAGGCGGTCGCCTCGCTGGCCGACTCCACCCTTTCGATCGAGGTCATCGTCGTCAACACCGGCTTGGGGTCGCTTCGCGCCAGCCTCGCTGAAGCCCTTGACCGCGTCGTCCTCATCGAGAGCCCGAGGCTACGCATGCCCGGCGGCACCCGCAATCTCGGCCTTGCGGAGGCGCGCGGCCCGATCGTCGCCTTCCTAGCGGCAGATTGCCTCGCGACGCCCGGCTGGGCGGCTCGCCGCATCGCCGCCCATGCCGACAGCGACGCGGTGGCCTCGGCCATCCTGCCGGCTCCCGCCCCCAACGGCCGAGTCGCGCTCGCCAGCCTCGCCGTCCACATGCTGATGTATTGCCGTCGCGATCCAGACGCTCCGGTCGATCGCACCGTGCGCTACGGAGTGTCCTGCCGGCGCGATGTCTTCACGCGGCATGGCACCTTTCTCGAGGATCGGGTGGTGGGCGAGGATACCGAGTTCAACATCCGGCTTCCGGTCCCGCCGACCTGGGAGCCTGGCATCGTCACCCTTCACCGCAAC
The DNA here is from genome assembly GCA_903842455.1 of uncultured Hyphomicrobiales bacterium. Lineage (GTDB taxonomy): Bacteria > Pseudomonadota > Alphaproteobacteria > Rhizobiales > Devosiaceae > Devosia_A. Next base: position 1,747 of record CAIMLX010000148.1, read on the forward strand.
CCGACCAGCTTCGCCGCAGCGCTCCCCGACTCATGGCAGCGCGGCGCGCGGCTCTGGCAGTGGATGACCGGCCATACTTCTCACCCGACCGCGCGTTCGATGCGATCGGCCATCGGTGCAGCCCTCGATGCAATGACAATGCTCAAGTACGCAGCACCAGAGCGGCGCGGCAGCCTCCTCGCTGCCGCTCCGCTTGTCTGGTGCCTGGCGCTCGCCCGGCTCGGCGGTGCCCTCTGGCAGTCGGTCCGGAAGGCCCGGCCTTAGCTCAGGTTGAACTTGTACATCTTCTCCGGCCGGCCGAGCACGAAGAAAACCGCGTCGCCATCGCCAGCGTCCTGGGCGCGCGCTGGCGCCGCCGTGGCCTCCGTCACACCCGGTTCCAACCCATTCTTTCCGTCCATGCTCTACCTCCGTCTATACGATCGGTAGCGCAGCAGACTGTCTCAGGAAACC
>CAIMLX010000149.1 GCA_903842455.1 uncultured Hyphomicrobiales bacterium
CGAGGAGCATCGCGCCCGACAGGACAAGCGAAAGGTTGCGTGGTGCGGTCATTGGTCACCTCCTGGTGCCTGACCATCATTGACAGCGCGCCAGTTCGCCGGATCCGTAACGGGCCTTGCCGTGTAAACCAGCTGAACGGATGGAATCGGTGTAGCTACGCTGGTCGGAGCGATCGCTGGTGCGACTGCACCTGGCTGCGGCAGTGGGACGGACTGAGCGCAAGCACCCACCGCAAGCGGCAGCAATGCCGCCGTGAGTCTGAAAAGCATGAGATTTTCTGATCCTGTATATGTTTCTTGATCCCGCAGCTTGCTGCTGGGGCTTCAGGTGAACAAGGCCACGCGAGAGCGTGGGGGATCAGGCGATTGGTGGGCGGTGCAGACTTTCGGCGCTCAACGAGGCATGCAAAAGGTGGCCGCGCAAGGACGGCAAGGCAGATACTAGGCGCTGGACGCATGCATCCATTGCAATGCCAACATGCACAGCAACGCAGCTGTGCTGCACACAGCTCCGCTCCTTGGCCTCAGGGTCCGCAGCAGTCTCGAATTGATCCGCCGAATGGCTGTGCGGAGACAACGGCTCCCCTTGGCCTGCATCAATACAATGAGATCCATGCGAACCGTCATGACTTGCAACGGCAATGCCGCTCATCCCGGTCGCGAAGACCAGCATCAGGCACACAGCCCGAGATATGTATATGATTGCACTGTAAATCATCGCGCCTCTTTAACCAGTGGACGATCTCCGCTGTCAACCAACATTTTTGTCAGTCGACTGAAGGAGCCTGCCTGTGTCGCCCTGCATCAGCAATAAGTCGCCAAATGCTCCCCTCAACGTAACCATCCGGCGTAGGCCACGGTTATGCGGCTTTGGCGATCAGGCAGCGCTTCCAGTTCCAGGGAAGCAATTCCGGCAGGCGCGACAGGGGCAGGTCCGGCATCCGGGCGAGGACATCGGCCAGCCAAGCCTGCGGGTCGATGTCGTTCATCTTGGCCGTGACGATCAGGGAATACATGAAGGCGGCGCGGTCTCCGCCGCGCGGAGATCCGGCGAAGAGCCAGGCCTTGCGGCCGAGGGCGACGCCGCGGAGGGCACGTTCGGCCGCATTGTTCGTCAGGCAAATCCGGCCGTCATCGAGGAAGCGGGTGAAGGCTTCCCAGCGGCCGTCTTCCTCGAACATGTAGTTGATGGCCTTGGCGACGGGGTTGTGCTTCGACATCCGGGCGCACTCGACCCGCATCCAATCGTGCAGATCACAGACCATCGGGCGCACCAGCCGCTGACGGGCGTCATGGCGGGCCTCGGCGATCAGGCCGGTGATCTCACGTTCAACATCGAAGATGGCGTCGAAGCGTTTGACGGCTTCCAGCGCGATGGGCGAGATCTCCTCGGCGACCGATCTGCCCTTGCGGGCCGTGGCCTTGATGTCGGCCAACTCGAAGAACTTGCGCCGGGCATGCGCCCAGCACAGCGCGCTCAGCACCGGCGCGGGCCTGTGGTCATGGCGATAGAGGTCGTTGTAGCCGCCGTAGGCGTCGGCTTGCAGGATGCCGGTCCAGCCCGCCAGATGCCGGGTCGGATGCTCTTTCCTGCGGTCTGTCGAGAAGTGATAGAGCGCTGCCGGGGGCGCCCCGCCGCCGAAGGGCCGGTCGTCGCGCAGATAGGTCCAGAGCCGGGCGGTTTGCGTGCCGCCTTTGGCTAAGAGCGGCACGGTGGTGTCGTCCGCGTGCAGTCTCTCGGCGCCGAGGACATGGCTGCGGATCATCTCGTGGATGGGCTGCAGCGCGACCGCGCAAGCCCCGACCTGATCGGCCAGGGTCGAGAGGCTGATCTCGACGCCCTCCTTGGCATAACGCTCGGCCTGCCTGTTCAGGGGCTGATGCTGGCCGAACTTCTCGAACAACACCATCGCCAGCAGGTTCGGGCCGGCCCAGCCCCGTGGCGTCGGGTGGAACGGCGCAGGCGGCTGGCTGATCTTCTCGCAGTCGCGGCAGGTGAACTTCTCGCGGACGGTCTGGATGACCTTCCACTGCCGCGGGATCACCTCCAGCGTCTCGGTGATGTCCTCGCCCATCTTCACGATGCGCGCCGAACCACAGCAGGTGCAGGACGTCGGCGCCTCGATCACCACCCGCTCGCGGGGCAGATGCTCGGGGAACGGCTTGCGCGCAGGGCGGCGGCGTTCGAAGGCGGCGACCGTCGTCCTTGGGGCCGTTGCCTCAGCTTTGGCCCGGTCATCGGCAATGTCGGTCTCGAGGTCCTCGAGCTGCATCTCCAGTTGTTCGATCAGCCGGGCATGGCGTTCGGCGCTATGGCCATATTGCTCGCGCCGGAGTTTGGCGATCTGCAGTCGAAGGTGCCGGATCATGTCTTCGGAGGCCGAGACGATCGCCTGAACCTGGGTCAACTCCCCCTTGGCGGCAACCAAAGCGCCCTCTGCGGCAGACGCGCGAGCCTCTGCCGCGGCGAGTGCGGCGCGCAGAGCAGCGATCTCAGATGCGGTCTCGGACATGCCGAAGATCTACCACGGAACCCCGAAATAGTCCAATAAAACAAGGGCATTTTGGCTATCAACCCGCCGAGGCAGGCCGCTGCGTCCAGCGCGGATTACGCCAGTCTATCCCTTCCAGAAGATAGCCGAGCTGCGCCGCCGAAACCGGAACGGCCGCGCCATTCTGGCTCACCGGCCAGATGAACTTCCCGGCCTCCAGCCGCTTCAGATACAGCGACATGCCGACCCCGTCGTGCCAGAGGATCTTGATCAGGTCGCCCTTGCGCCCCCGGAAGCAGAAAATCTCGCCGCCATGCGGATCGCGGCCGAGCCCCTGCTGGATCTTCAGCGCCAGGCTGTTCATCCCGCAGCGCATGTCCGTCACCCCGCCCGCGATCCAGACGCGCGCCCCCGCCGGAAAGGCGATCATCGTGGATCCAGCACGGCCAGCAGCGCCGCCAGATGCGAAGGGGCCAGTGAAGCAGGGATCGTCATGCGACGCCCGTTCGTCAGCGTGATGTCGATCCGGGCATCATTGGCGTCCCGCGAAGGCCGGTCCTCTGGCTCAGGCAGGGCGCTTTCCATCACCAGCGGCACGAAACCGCCGCCAGGAACCGACGCACCAAGCATCCCCACGCGATACTCGCGCCGCCAGATCGAGAGCAGCGACCGCGAAATCCCATATCGCCGCGCGGTTGACGAGCCCTGCCGATAACCGCGCAGGCTCTCCTCGACGATCCGGATCTTGTCCTCGTCAGACCAGTGCCGACGACGGCCAACCTCATCGGCGGCGAATATCTCGATTGGTGAAACAACTGAAGCGCATGCCATAAGACAATGCCTTACGACCATTTGCTCAATCAGAGCAGACGGCCCTCACCGCAGGATTACCCCTCAACGCTATGAAACGCGCATTTTCTGAGCGGTTTATCCGGCAGAGCGCCAACGCTGTGCATCCGACGAACCCGAGGAGCGTTGCTTTGAGATTACTGTCGTTCGAATCTTTGACAGTCACAGAGGCCCGACGGCACTCGCTGTTGCTAGTGCAACAACTGCCCAAGCTGGTCATTCGCATCTGCGCTGTTCCAGTCGAAAGGCCCCTGAAGTCGTCCGATTTCCCGTGTCGATCTGTCGATCAAGAGCGTCGTCGGCAAACCCACGAACCCGAATGCCAACTGCACACGCAAAGGTTCAGCCCAATAGAGGCTAAGGTTTCGGATGCCGATGTTGTCGAAAAACCGCCGACCACGCGCGATCCCAGCGTCATCTATGCAG
>CAIMLX010000150.1 GCA_903842455.1 uncultured Hyphomicrobiales bacterium
GGCGTCGATGCCGGCGCGATCAGCCTGATCCACCACGGCCAACCCGTCGATCTGGCCACTGCCAGCCCCCGCAGCGTGCTGGAGCTGCGCCGCGACACCATCGGCTATGTCAGCCAGTTCCTCCGCACCGTGCCGCGCGTCACAACCCTCGACGTGGTGGCCGAACCGCTGGTCAGCCGCGGCTCCGACCGCGACGAGGCGACCGAACGCGCCCGCACGCTTCTCGCCCGCCTCAACCTGCCAAAACGCCTCTGGTCGCTCCCGCCCGCCACCTTCTCGGGCGGCGAGCAGCAGCGGGTGAACATCGCCCGCGGCTTCATCACCGACCATCCGGTGCTGCTGCTCGATGAACCCACCGCCTCGCTCGATGCCACCAACCGCGCCGTCGTCGTTGCGATGATCGCCGAGAAGAAAGCCGCCGGCGTGGGCCTGCTCGGCATTTTCCACGACGAGGAGGTCCGCGCCGAAGTCGCCGACCGCATCGTCGACGTCACCGCCTTCGCGCCGCAGCAGGCCGCATGAGGAACCCAAAATGACCCGCCTCTCCGACGCGCCGTTCATCCACCCCACCGCGCAGGTGACCGACTCCGTCCTCGGCCGCTACACCGAGATCGGCGAAGGCTGCCACATCGCCCACACCACCATGGGCGACTATTCCTACTGCGTCGAAGGCACCCAGATCGCCTACGCGACGATCGGCAAGTTCGCCAACATCGCCGCCCATGTCCGCATCTATGCGAGCAAGCACCCGATGCAGCGCGCCTCGCTGCACCATTTCACCTATCGCTCGAGCGGGTATTTCGACGGAGAGCCCGACGACGCGGCGTTCTTCGACTCGCGAGCCGGAAACGCGATCGAGATCGGCCACGACACCTGGATCGGCCACGGCGCGGTGGTGATGCCGGGCGTAAGGATCGGCCACGGCGCCATCATCGGCTCCAACGCTGTGGTGACAAAGGACGTCGCCGACTTCGCCATTGCCGTCGGCGTGCCGGCCAAGCCCATCCGCCAGCGCTTCGAGGCGGCCATCGCCGACCGCCTGCTGGCGCTTGGCTGGTGGGACTGGAACCACGACAAACTGCACCAGGCGCTGCCCGATTTCCGCGCGCTGAGCATCGAAGCCTTCCTCGAAAAGTACGAATAGCCGCCGCACCCGCCAGCTAAAGTGCTGGTGGGCCGTCGGTTTTCGCCTGACTCTGACCAGCTTTTCCACTGTCGCAAACCCGTCACCGAACCTTCATCCAGTCGTAGCGTGCGGGTCATAGGAGTCGGTCCCGTTGCAACAGGCGGGGTCGTCGGGATGCTGAAGCTCAACGGGGTGACGCGACGTTTTGGCGTCAAGACGGCCGTCGACAATGTCTCGCTGGAGTTCACTCCGGGCCAGATGGTCGGCATCATCGGCCGCTCGGGCGCCGGCAAATCCACCCTGCTGCGCATGATCAACCGGCTGACCGACGTGAGCGACGGCAGGATCGCCTTCTCCGGCGTCGAGGTATCGGCGCTCAAGGGCAAGGCGCTGCGCGGCTGGCAACGCGACTGCGCCATGATCTTCCAGCAGTTCAACCTCGTGCCGCGCCTCGACGTCATCACCAACGTGATGCTCGGCCGGCTGAACCAGCGCGGCACGCTGCAGACCATGCTCAACCTCTTCCCGCGCGAAGACATCCTGCGCGCCATCGACATCCTCGAGCGGCTCGGCATTGCCGAGCACGGCCCCAAGCGCGCCGAAGCGCTCTCCGGCGGCCAGCAGCAGCGCGTCGGCATCGCCCGCGCCCTGATGCAGGACCCGCAGATCATTCTCGCCGACGAGCCGATCGCCTCGCTCGATCCGATGAACGCCCAGGTGGTGATGGATACGCTGCGGCGCATCCACGACGAGGATGGCCGGCTGGTCATCTGCAACCTCCACACCCTCGATACCGCGCGGCGCTACTGCGACCGGGTGATCGGCATGCGCGGCGGCCGCGTGGTGTTCGACGGCAAGGCCTACGAACTGACCACCGACGTGGCGCGCGACATCTACGGCGCCGACGCCGATTTTTCGGAGGAAGCCACCTCCACCAGCATCGA
>CAIMLX010000151.1 GCA_903842455.1 uncultured Hyphomicrobiales bacterium
ACAACAGGTAGATCTTGGAAATCCATCGACGAGGCTCTGGCCAACCCGGTTCAGCAGTAGATAGTCGACGACGACAGCACGCAAACCAATGTGCTGGTCCTAGCCGGTCCCGGCTCCGGCAAGACGCGCGTGCTGGTGCATCGCATCGCCTACCTCGTGCGCGTGCTGAGGGTGGATCCACGCGACATCCTGGTCTTAACTTACAACCGCCACGCAGCAGTAGAAGTTCGGTCTCGTCTCCGCCAACTGGTTCGGGATGACGCAGCCGCCGTCACCGTGTCGACCTGCCATGCCCTTGCCATGCGGCTGGTGGGGGCAAGTTTTGCGGGAGCGGACAGCGACAAGCTCGATTTCGACGGCGTTGTCATGGAGGCGGTCCGGCTGCTCAATGGCGAAGGTCTCGACGCAGACGAGGCAGCAGCGCAGCGCGAAACGCTGATCCAGGGCTACCGCTGGATACTGGTGGACGAGTATCAGGACATCGGGCCAGCGGCCTACCAATTGATCGCCGCGGTGGCAGGCCGCTCGAGCAAGGATCCCGACCTTCAGCTCAGCCTCTTCGCCGTAGGCGACGACGACCAGAATATCTATGCCTACGCGGGCGCTTCGGTCGATTTCATTCGGCGTTTCGAGGCCGACTACAAGGCAAAGCCAAAGTTCCTGATCGAGAACTACCGCTCGACCGCCCACATCATAGCCGCCGCCAACGCAGTGATCGCGCCGTCCGCTGCCCGGATGAAGACGGGGCACGACATTACGGCGGACCGCCGACGGTTGAAGGATCACCCTGGCGGCCGGATGGCGTCACTCGACCCGGTGGCCCAGGGGCGTGTGCAGGTGCTCGACGGTCCCTCTAGCGACCTAACGCAGGCTATAGCGGCGCTGGACGAGTTGGTGCGCCTGTCGCGCCTCGACCCTGACTGGAACTGGGCCCGCACGGCGATCATCGCGCGTGAGTGGCGACGGCTGGCGCCAGTGCGTGCCTATGCGAGGTCACTCGGCATCCCGGTGGAGCTCGCCAATGAGACCCTGCCGGGTATCTGGCGCCTGCGCGAAATGCAGCTGTTCATCTCCGCGATGCGCCGGGAACCGACCCACCTTCTGGACATCCATGACTTGGTCGGTATGCTCAACACCATTGCCCCAAGCCGCTGGACCGACCTAATCGCAGACGGTATCGCCGCGCTCGCCGTTGAACTGAACGCCACGGCAACGCTCGAGGATGCGCCTAGATCGCTACCGGTGCCGGACCTCCTGGAGTGGTTCTCGGAATGGGCGCGCGATGCCCGCACCGAACAGAGGGGGCTGCTGCTGCTTACCGCTCATCGAGCCAAGGGACTGGAATTCCACCACGTCGTCATTCTCGATGGTGGCTGGGACAAGCGGTCCGGTGGCGAGGACGCGGACGCGTCCCGCCGGCTGTTCTATGTCGCAATGACTCGAGCGCAGCATAGTCTAGCTATCATCGCGGCCGGTCGGCACCCCTTCGCGCCACCGGGCGGCGAGCATGTCTTACGCCGCCCCACCCCTGAGGCCGGAGTCGGCGTCGAGGCCTCGAGCGAAATCTATCAAGTTCCGGACCTCGGGGTGGTCGATCTTTCTTGGGCGGGGCGTCTCGCTGGCGGCCACCCATCGATCGCTGCGATCGCTGCGACTGGGACGGGCGATCCTTTGGAGGTCGTCAACGATGGCGGCGCCTGGATGCTGAAGAACAGACAGGGGCAAACGCTTGGCAAGATGGCCAGGAGCTGGTCGCCGCCTGCAGGCGCCAGCTTCTTGCGTGGCGAAGTGGGCGGCATTGTGCGCTGGAGAAAGTCCGACAACCAGGAAGAATATCGGGAGAACATCCGCCGCGACGAGTGGGAAACGATCGTGCCGGAGCTGGTGTTCGGCTGAAACCTGCGCCTTGGTCGTATCGGTCGGCTGGCATGCGCCCTTCTAGCGCCTGGACAGTCCGGCTCAGCTGTCAGGGACTTTGTCCCCACGGCGCAGGGGCAAGCAACTGCACCTCTTGCGATTGCAGCATGGGTCTCAACTGCGCGACAAAGCCCTGCACTCCGTCGTTGGCGGTCAGGCGCCTCCAGAACGCGCGCCTGTCACCGTCGTCGGCGAAGCGCCAGAGGTGGACTAGCTGGCTGAGCGGGCCAGTGTCGCTAGTGAAGTAGGAAACAAGGTAGTCCTCGGACCCAGCGGCAGCTAGCGCCGGCCAGCCGGTTTCGGTGTAAAGGCGGATAACGTCCGGCATCCGGCCGACGATCACCCATTAGGTTCTCTTCTCGTAAAGAGTTATTTGCTCCCCCAACATGGTCGAGCGACCTGATCCTCTCGACCCCCGCTCCCTGCTAGATCCTCACCAACTGCTTTCCGAAGTTCCTACCGGTGAGTAGGCCAATCAGCGCC
>CAIMLX010000152.1 GCA_903842455.1 uncultured Hyphomicrobiales bacterium
AACAACGGCTCGGAGCGCAAACTCAGACCCTGCGTGATCCAACGGAAAGTGACCAACGGCTACCGGGCCATGTGGGCCGCAAAGGCCGAGGCGGACGTGCGAACGACAATCGACACCGCGCGGCTCAAAGGCGCAAATCCCTTCGACGTCATCCTCGCTACCCTCGCCTGAACGCGCCCAGAACGGTCAAAACGCGGCCTGCCGAAGGGGTGGGTAATTACGGGCGGAAACATCTCTGGCACCGCCGAGAAAACAAACGAGAAAGTGAAGGGCGAAAATGAAAAGTCGTACAGGGGCGTCCATCGAACACGCTCTACTGTTGATGGCAGTGTAGAGAAGAGATATTTATCAAAAGATGTTATAAACATACACATGATAGAAAAAGGCGAGACACGAGAATCGACCACTTACTTCCGCCTCAGGTGCGACGCCCCCAAAAAATGTACCGGTGAATGGGCCTCAACGGCGGCAGACTCGTCGGGCTCCGTCACTTGGGAAAAGACTGAATAAGCAGCCTTATCCTTCAAGAATGAGGTTCGTCGCAGGACGGTTGCGATGAAAGCAACTCTTCTGGACCAGGAACGCGTGGATGTTGATCCAGATGGCAACGGGTATTTTAGCGCAGCAACTACTTGTGCTGCGTTTTCAATAGATAATCTCGATGCGTCACAGCCCAATCTGCGGCATACATGATGTATGCCATTCATAGCCCGGCCATAGTAGGCGACTGACAAATATAGGTCGGCTGCTTCTCGTTTTGACAGGTAGCCTCCGCACCAAACCGCAAGCATGATCTCCGTTACTTTTCGGTGAACAGATTGCTCTCGGCGTCCAGTTAAGGTTCGCACCAGTTGTTGTTCAATAGTGCTCGCACCCTGCCGTGGCCCACGTTTTACTAGTTGAACAAGCGCCCTCGCAATCGATACGAGATCAAATCCGGGGTGGCGGAGGTACCGGCGGTCTTCCGCCGCTATAAGAGCAAGCCGCAGATTGGCAGAAATTGCGGGGACCTTACCAATTTCCGAGTCAATTGCTCGTCGGAGATTGTCCACCGCCGCAGGGAGTATGGCGCGAACAGTCACGCCAACTAAGGTGCTTCGGCGTGGAGTTGCATTTTGTCGTTCGCTAGCTCGGTTCTCTTTTGTGGGCCTACTATGGACCCAAAAGTAGGTAGCGGCAAATGAGTCGCTCAACCACCACTTGGGTAGCGCCTGGTTGCGAGCATTCCTGCGACCGGCATGGCTTTGGGAGACTTTCTTAGAATTGCGCGGACGCGAGGGCAGCACGATCGATATATGACCGGGGTGACCGCCAGTTATTGCTCTAGCAGAAATCAAGCCAATTGCGCCTGAGGCTACTGAAACCTGAACTTGCTCGACCGTTGCTACTTTCTTCCACCCAAACAAAGATCCGTATTGGAGGAGCCATGCATGGATCTCATTGGCAGTCATCTCTCGGACAGTCGAACCTAGAACCGGGGCTGTCTCTTGGGTGATCCCCACCCTTATGTGCTCGTCTAGCCACCAGACGCGAGGCAAGTATGCTCCCATCAAGGTGCAGACGTCGGCGGCGTAGATATTGCAGTACGTGTTCTTGTCGGCGCGGTACCTAGCTGCTCTGTTGACAGACAGATATTCAACCACCGAAAGGATGTCGCTGGCGTCGCCGCGAAAAGCACCGATAACGAACTTACCCGAATACTCACAAAGAGAGTATGCGCGGCCTGCTGACGACCATTGCGTCGCGCCATCAGAGGTTAGGAACGCCTCGCGCAAGTGTGCCCCTCGAGAAGAAAACTAGCGCAATAGTATGGTCTCGTCCGGTAAATAATCAATGCGCCCCGTCCCAATCCCGTGCCGCATGCGCGTCGACCTTGATCGGCACGCTCAACCGTACCGCCGGTTCTGACGCCGTTTCCATTGCTTTCACGATCACCGGGATGGCGGCCGCCTCAGCCCCCTCGTCCACCTCGAAGATCAGTTCGTCGTGGACTTGCAGCAGCATCGTGGCGTCGACCTTGGCCGCCTTGAGCGTCCCCTCCATCCGGATCATGGCGCGCCGGATGATGTCGGCGGCGCTGCCCTGGATGGGGGCATTGATGCTGGCGCGTTCGACGAAGGCGCGTTCGGCGGGGTTGTTGGAGCGGGCGTTGGGGAAGTTGACCTTTCGGCCGAAGATGGTTTCGACGTAGCCGTCTTCCTTCACCTTGCGGCGCTGGGTGGCCATGTAGTCCTGGATGCCGGGGAAGCGGGCGAAGTAGGTCTTGATGTACTCTCCGGCTTCGGAGCGCTCGATGCCGAGCTGGTTGGCGAGGCCGAAGGCCGAGATGCCGTAGATGATGCCGAAATTGATCGCCTTGGCGCGGCGGCGGATTTCGCTCGGCATGCCCTCGACGGGGACGCCGAACATTTCGGACGCCGTCATGGCGTGAATGTCGAGGCCCTCCTCGAACGCGTCCTTCAGCGCCTGGATATCGGCGATGTGGGCGAGGACGCGCAGCTCGATCTGGCTGTAGTCGGCGGAAATCAGCAGCTTGCCCTTCGGGGCGACGAACGCGGTGCGGATCTTGCGGCCATCGGCGGTGCGGACCGGGATGTTCTGCAGGTTGGGGTCGTTCGAGGACAGGCGGCCGGTGAGCACCGAGTGCTGCGAATAGGTGGTGTGGACGCGGCCGGTGCGGGCGTTGATGTAGGTGGGGAGCGCATCGGTATAGGTGCCGATCAGCTTGGTGAGCTGGCGCCAGTCGACGATGGTGCGGGCAAGGGGGACGCCCTGCGCGGCGAGGGCCTCGAGCACGTCGGCGCCGGTGGACCAGGCGCCGGTCTTGGTTTTGGTGCCGCCGGGCAGGCCCATGCGATCGAACAGGATTTCGCCCAGCTGCTTGGGCGAGCCGAGGTTGAAGCTCGAGCCGGCGAGCTCGTAGGCCTCGGCTTCGAGGGCGGCGGCGCGCTGGGCGAACTCGCCGCTGAGGCGGCTGAGGATCTGCCGGTCGACGGTGATGCCGCGGCCTTCCATGCGGGCGAGCACCGGCGCGAGCGGGCGCTCCAGCGTTTCGTAGACGCCGGTCATGCTTTCGGCGACGAGGCGCGGCTTCAGCACTTTCCAGAGGCGGAAGGTGAGGTCGGCATCCTCGGCGGCGTATTTCGCCGCGGCGTCGATGGGGACCTGCGCGAAGGTGATCTGCGTCTTGCCCGAGCCGATCAGCTCCTTGATCGACTGGCCGGTGTGGCCGAGCCAGTGTTCGCTCAGCTCGCCCATGGTGTTGAACTGCGGGCCATCGAGCGCGTAGCTGAGGAGCAGGTTGTCGTCGAACGAGCGGACCTCGATCTCGTAGCGGGCGAGGATGCCGAGGTCGTACTTGACGTTGTGGAAGAGTTTCAGGATCGCCGGATCGGCGAAGATGGGGCGGAGCATGGCGAGGGCCGCCTCCGGCTCCATCTGGCCCTCGGCGCGACCGCCGCCGAAAATATCGGCCTGCCCGGTGGTGTGGCCGAGCGGCAGGTAAGCGCCGGTGCCGGGGCCGGTGCTGAGCGAGATGCCGACGAGGTCGGCGGTCTGGTTGTCGAGCCCGGTGGTCTCGGTATCGGTGGCGACGATGCCGGTGGCGTGGATGGCGTCGATCCAGCGCTGCAGGTGCGCGGCGTCTCGTATGATCTCATAGCGGGTGTGATCGAGCGGGATCGCCTTGATCGCCGCGTGCACCTCGCGGGCGTGGATGACGGGCACGGACTCGGCCGAGCCATCGGCGGCCTGGCGGGCGGCGCGGGCCTCGGCGCGGGCGGAATTGTCGAAGCCGACCGGCTCGGGTGGCTTGGCGGCGAGTTCGGGATCGGCCGGCCAGGCGGCGGGATCGGCATCGAGCAGGGCGCCGAGGCGCTTCGCGACGGTGACGAACTCCATGGCGTTGAGGAAGGGGAACAGCTTGCCCGGCTCGATCGGCTGGCGGACGAGGTCGGCAATCGGCAGTTCGACGGGGGCATCCTGCGACAGCGTGACGAGGCGCTTCGAGATGCGGGCGAGCTCGGCGTTGTCCTCGAGCGCCTGCCGGCGCTTCGGCTGCTTGATCGAGGCGGTGTTGGCGAGCAGGGTTTCTATGTCGCCATAGGTGTTGATCAGTTCGGCCGCGGTCTTGACGCCGATGCCGGGGACGCCGGGGACGTTGTCGACCGCATCGCCGCACAGCGCCTGCACCTCGATGACCTTGTCGGGCGGCACGCCGAACTTGTCCATCACCTCGTCGGCGCCGATCCAGCGCAGCGGCGGCTGGCCGGGGCGGGGGATGGTATCGAGCAGGCGGACGGAGCCATCGCGCTCGACCAGCTGCATCAGATCCTTGTCGGACGACACGATGGTGACGCGGCCACCGGCCGCGCGGGCGAGGCGGGTGTAGGTGGCGATGATGTCGTCGGCCTCGAAGCCTTCCATCTCGATCGACGGCAGGCCGTAGGCGCGGGTGGCGGCGCGGGTGAGCGGGAACTGCGGCACGAGTTCCTCGGGTGCCGGCGGCCGCTGCTGCTTGTACTCGGCGTAGATCTCGTCGCGGAAGGTCTTGCTCGAATAGTCGAAGATCACCGCCATGTGGGTGGGCGTGTCGTCGCCGTTGAGGTCCTCGGTGAGCTTCCACAGCATGTTGCAGAAGCCGATGACGCTGCCGACCGGCAGCTTGTCGGTCTTGCGCGTCAGTTGCGGCAGCGCGTGAAAGGCCCGGAAGATGAAACCAGAGCCATCGACGAGGACGAGATGCATGGGCAAGCGATTCCGGAGGGTCGGGCCGCGACCTTATCCAAAGCGGCGGCCGGGGTGAACCCTGACATGGCTGCCAGCGTTGCCCGGGTGGCCCGGTATACAAGGCTGGAGTCCTGCCGCAAAAAGCGGCACAATCGCGGTTTGGGGGAGACGATGGACGGCGCACTGCTCGACCAGATCTATGAGGCGGCAGCGGTGCCGGAGACCTGGCCGCGGGTGCTGGAGCAGCTGGGGGCGATGGTGCAGACCCGGCACATGGCGCTGGTGGTGCTCGACGTCGACCGGCGCGTCAACTACGCCGCTACCGAACGCTACCGCCCGGTGGTGCATCATTTCGCCGAGAGCGCCAGCCGGCACGATAACCCGCGGCCGCGGCGGGCGCTCAGCTCCGGCCATGCCGGCTTCCTGACCGACCTCGAGCTGTTCAGTCGCGCCGAGCTCGACCGCGACAGTGTCTATCGCGAGCTGCTGTTTCCGAACGGCCTGAGATACGCGGCGGGCAGCGTCATCCCGGTGCCGACCTCAGACATCCTGGTGTTCGACATTTCGCGCGAGGACGCGGTCGGCCCCTTTTCGCGCGAGGAGATGGGGTTGCTCGACCAGTACCGGCCGCATCTGGCGCGCGCCGCGCTGCTGTCGCATCGGCTGGGGCTCAGGACCGCGAGCGGCGCCACCGAGGCCCTGCAGCTCGTCGGCCTGCCCGGCGCGGCGCTGACCGCCAGCGGCCGCGTGCTGGTCGCCAACCCGCTGTTCGAGCAGATGGCGCCACGCGTCGCGGCCGGGGCGCTCGATCACGTGCGACTGGCCAGCAAGCCCGCGCACGAGGCGCTGAAGCTGGCGCTCGGCGCCGCCGATGGCGACCATGGCGCGACCCGCTCGATCCCGATCCCGGCCGAAGAGGGCGAGCCGGCGCTGATCGCTCACCTGGTGCCGATCCGGCGCGCGGCAAACGACATCTTCGCCAAGGCCGAGTTCCTGCTGGTGCTGACCGCCGTGGTGGCGCCGGACGCACCGCTGACCGAGATGCTGCACGGCCTGTTCGACCTGACGCCCGCCGAGGCGCGGGTGGCGCGGGGGTTGGCTGCCGGGCTGTCGATCGACGAGATTTCGCTCAGGAACGCCATCTCGCGGGAAACCGTGCGGACCCAGCTGAAGGGCGTGATGGCCAAGACCGCGACGACGCGACAGGCCGATCTGGTGCGGCTGCTGGCCGGGGCCAGTCCGCTGGCATCGATGGGGGCACTAGCGCAACGCCAGATATGAGACCCGTGTCTCATTTCACCCGAACGGGTGATTGCATACCGATTTCGTACCAGCCACGATGCAGGTCACCCAGGAGGGGTGGCAGTGGGGGTTAGTGGCATGAATGCGTTTTACATGGTCAAGGGCGAGCTTGCCGCCTGGGCGCTGGGGCTCGAGGAGAGCGATACGCTGTCTGCAGTCGAGGCACGGGAACTGTTCGGCCAGCCCGAGCCGCCGGCGCCGAAGCGCCGCAAGCGGCGGCTGGGCCACGAATGGTATCGGCAGCCGGCCCAGCGCCGGCGCGAACTGCTGGGGCGCTGAGGCGGCACAATGCAAAAGGCCACCGCGCTGGCGGTGGCCCCGTGCCTCAGGCGCTACTCGCGCCCGACCTTGCCGACGCTTTCGCCCGGTGACAGCACGTATTTCCAGATCGCCGCACCGATCGCTGCGCCGACCAGTGGCGCGAGGATGAACAGCCAGACCTGGCCGAGGGCGCCGTTCTGCGCGAAAATCGCCGCGGCGATCGAGCGGGCCGGGTTGACCGAGGTATTGGTCACCGGGATCGAGATCAGGTGGATCAGCGTCAGGCTCAGCCCGATCGACAGCGGGGCGAAGCCGACCGGCGCCGCCTTGCTGGTCGACCCCAGGATGATGATGAGGAAGAAGGCGGTGAGCACCATCTCGATGAGCAGTGCCGAGAGCATCGAGTAGCCGTCGGGCGAGTTCGCATCGTAGCCGTTGGAGGCGAAGCCGCCCGGCATCCAGCCCGTCTTGCCCGACAGGATCAGGTAGAGCAGCGCCGCGGCAAGGATGCCGCCGACCAGTTGCGCGATCCAGTAGGGGATCAGCTCGCGGGATTCGAAGCGGCCGGCGACCGCGAGGCCCAGCGATACCGCCGGATTGAAATGGCCACCCGAGATGCCGCCCACGGCATAGGCCATGGTGAGCACGGTGAGGCCGAAGGCGAGCGAGACGCCGACGAAGCCGATACCCACCTCAGGAAAGGCGGCGCCGATCAGCGCGCTGCCGCAGCCACCAAAAACCAGCCAGAACGTGCCGAAGGCCTCGGCGGAGAGCTTCCTGAACATGCGATTCCCCAATGTTGACGCTGGCCGCATTCTAGCTGTCGCACGGTTCCAGTGGGATCAGGGAGACTCAAGTTATGCACCGGTCTTCGTTCGACAGTCCGGCAGATAGAGGTGTCGCTGCGGCAGCCGGTGCACCGCAGGGTGCCGATCCGACAGTGCGGCTGACCTGCAAAGACAGACCATATTTGTAATTTTTATCGTTCCCATTGTATTTCAGAATATGCGCTGTTGTCGAAATGTGAAGTACTGCACCGCCTTACGGTGTTGTCATCACGCCCGGAAAAATGGTC
Source organism: uncultured Hyphomicrobiales bacterium (assembly GCA_903842455.1). Lineage (GTDB taxonomy): Bacteria > Pseudomonadota > Alphaproteobacteria > Rhizobiales > Devosiaceae > Devosia_A. Next base: position 7,367 of record CAIMLX010000152.1, read on the forward strand.
ATAATACTTGGGTCAGAACGATCTGACCTTCACCGGCGTGTAGCTAGTCATCTGGATGAGGAACAGATAGCGCGGGTTGCAACCAGGCCAGAAGAGGCGAGGGAAAGATTGGTGGAAGTCGTACCTTACCTTACAGGACGTATCTGAACCGCGACCGGCTGATCTACCTCATCCATCCCGATGCCGCGGTCTGCAAGACCCTCTGCGACGAACTCATTGCGCAGGGGTTCCAGGTGTCGCTCGTGCCCGACATCTCCGGGGTGACCCGGCTGACCAGGCTGCGCCGTCCCGATCTGGTGGTGATGGCGATGTGCGACGCGGCCGGCTCGATCGACGAGACGGTGACGGCGCTCGATGCCATTCGCGGCCAGCACCTCGGGATTCACGCCTTCCTGCTGGCCCCGGCGGGAGTGCGGGCCGAACTGGTGGTGCGGGCGATAAGGCACGGGGCCTCAGCGGTGTTCTCGCCGCCCTACGCGCCGCTGGAGATCGTTCGCGCCGTGCAGGACGAGTTCGGGGGCGACCTCCGGGTCGAGCCGGGCCATGATGACCATGACATGGTGACGGTGCGGGGCTTCGGCACCCTCACCGTCCGCGAGCGGCAGATCCTGCAGTCTGTCGTCGATGGCCGCACCAACAAGGAAATCGCCGCCGACCTCGGCCTCTCCTTCCGGACGGTGGAAGTGCACCGCCGGCACATCATGGAAAAGGTCGGCGCGCGCAACACCGCCGACCTGGTGCGGCTGGCGATCGAGAGCTGAGGTGGGCGGAGCCGGTCAGCCGGCAGCGAACAGGGTGCGTTCCAGGAAGGGCGGCGTCGCGTGCATAGGCGGCATCTCCCAGTCCTCGCAGACCCTCTGCAGCGTATCGATCAGGCCGGAATACGGCACCTGGCGGCGGTACTGGCTGGGAACGAGCGCGATGAGCCGCCGAGGCGGGATATTGATCTTGTAGAGCCTGACGCCCGCGGGCGCGCCGCCGCCCATCATGGTCGACAGCGCGGGGGCAAGGCAGACGCCGGAGCCTGCACGCACGAGACCGATCGCCACCTCGAAGCTGCGGCACTGGGCGACGATGCGGCTTGCCGGCAGCATCTGGGCGTACCAGTCCTCGACGCGTTTCGTGTGCTGCGTCCCGAAATTGAACTGGATGGAGCGGCCGAGCATGTCGAGCGCGATGGGGTCGAGGTCGGTGCGCGGGTTGCGCACGCCGTCGAGGTTCACCGTGTCGGGCACCACGAGGACATAGGGGTCCTCGAGCAGCGGCACCTGCAGAAAGCCGACGCCGGCCTCGGCGATGGAGTTGGAGGCGAGGAGGCCGATATTCACCCGCCGGCCGTACAGCAGCTCGAGGATGTCGTTGGGCGCTGCCTCCTGGATGTCGAAATCGACATCGGGGTAGTCCTCTTGCGTGCGGGTGATGGCATGCGGCAGCAGCACATGCAGCATCGAGGTGACACCGGCAATGCGCACCGTGGCGCGCTGCCCGCCGGTGAAGCGCTGCAGCCCCTCCTCGAGATCCTGCATATTGCGCAGCACGGTTTCGGCGCGCGGCAGCAGGAACTTGCCCTCCTCGGTGAGCACCATCTCGTTGGAGCGGCGGTGGAACAGCTTTGAACCCAGGGTGGCTTCGAGCTTGCTCAACTGCTGGCTGAGCGAGGGCTGGGCAAGGCCGAGCTGCTTGGCCGCCCGGGTGAGGGTTTCGGAATGCGCCACGGCCCAGAAGATGCGCAACTGGTGCAACGTGACATCGGGGCGGCGGCCGATCTCGCCCGCCTTGTGCCGTTGCGGCTCCTGCGCCAGCGCCAGGTGCGCAGCGGCGTCGAAATCCGGCGCGTCGTCATCGGCCTTCACGGCATGCTCTCCCCCGATTCCCCAAGGCTAGAGCATGGGGACCGGGATTGGCCAGCTATGCCGAGCATAGGCGGATCAGGCAGGTACCGCGCCGGTAGCGGGCGGCCCGTCGGCCGGTGGCTCGTCCGGGGCATTAAGATAGGCGGCGGACAGCTGCCGGTAGTATTTCGAGCGGAAGGCGAAGATCGTGACGATGAGCCCGATGGCGCCGGCAATGGTGAAGACCAGCGCCATGCCGCGCGCCGGCCCGGTGCCGAACCAGCCGCCGATCAGCGCCGCGCCGGCTCCGGTGGTCATGAACGGGATGACGATGAACTCGGTGAGCGGCCCGATCATGAAGGCGGTGAGCGGCGAGGCGGACTGCTCGACCGACTGGGCGAAGCCGAAGACGCGGCCCTGCCGCTCGGGCGGCACCACCTTTTGCAGCAGGGTGTGCTCGGCAGCCTCGGCATAGGGGCTGAGCAGCATCCAGACGAACATGCCGGCTGCCAGCAGCCAGATCGAGTGCTGGATGGTGAACAGGCAGCACACCGACCAGGTGATCATGTTGACCATCAGCAGGGTGCGCAGCGGATTCTTCCCCAGCCCGGTTTTGGCGATGACGATGCCGGAGATGATGAAGGCGGTGGAGATGACGCCGAACAGGATGCCCCAGATCTCCACCGAGACCAGCGACAGCCCATAGGCATCGAGCAGCGCCATGAACACGCCGCCGAGGAAATTGTTGAAGCAGGCGAAGAGGATGAGTGCGAACAGCCCTGGGACACCGGCGATGACCTTGATGGTGCCCGCAAGGTCGACGCGCCTTGGCGCCGCCGGGGCATCGGCGGTGGGGGCGACCCGGCCCTCGTCGAGCTTCACCGTGAGCAGGTGCACGAACACCAGCACCGTCGCGCCCATGGCGAGCAGCAGGGTGGCATACATGCCGCCCCACGCGACCAGGAGGCCCGAAATCATCGAGGTGGTGAGAAACCCTATGCCCGTGACCATGCCGACGAGGCCGTTCGCCTTGTCGCGCCGGTCTTCGGGGATGAGGATGGTGACGAGGGTGGCGAGCGCGATGGAGCGCACATTGCCGGCGATGACGCCGAGCATGACCGGCAGCACCAGCAGCCAGAGCGTCAGCCCGTAGGGGTTGCGGAACGCCTCCTCCGGGTTGAGCACCAAGATGGCGAAGGAGAGGGCGTAGAAGCCGAACGAGACGACCGATGACCCGAGCATCACCAGCTTCTTGGCGTTGTGGTCGACGATCGAGCCCAGCCAGATGCCGAAGGCGGCGGTGAACACCAGGTAGAGCCCGGCGATGGTGCCGGTGGCGAACACCGACTGGGTCTCGATGTAGACCCAGAAGGTGATGGCGAACCACACCGTGTAGTTGGTGATGTTGGCAACAAGGTTGTTGCCGAGAATCTGGTGGAACGGCGTCACGGGGGCGTCTCCTCGAGGCGTCGGTGCGTCGTTACGCACCAGTGAATGGCTAAATTATGGGCGCCTTCAATACAGCAACCCCTGCCGCACGACTATCGGAACCGTGTGACAGGGGATGTCAGGATTATCGTCAGGCGGGCTGTAACTGGGCCGGGGCCTCGTCGGCATCCTTCTTGGCTGGCGGGAAGGCGAGCGCCATGGCGGCCGCGGCGATGCCCACGCCGGCCGAGGCGATGTAGAGCCAGTGGTAGGTGCCGTAGGTATCGTAGAGCCAGCCGCCGCCCAGGGGCCGAAGGCCATGCCGATCGACGAAGTCATGGTGGCCGCGCCGAGCACCGTGCCGAGCAAGCGCGGCGGGAAATACTCGCGCGCCAGCACCGAATAGAGCGGCATGACGCCGCCATAGGCGAGCCCCAGCACCGCCGCCAGCATATAGAAATGGTTCAGTTCGGTCAGGTAGATGTAGAGGTAGATGCCGACGGCTTGCAGCGCCAGGCCGCCGACGATGACCTTGCGGACGCCGATGCGGTCGGCGAGCACCGCGAAGGCCAGGCGGCCGAAGAGGCCGGCAATCCCCTCGATGGCGTAGATGCCGGTGGCGCCCGCGAGCGTCGCGCCGCAGATGATGGCGTAGCTGACGGTGTGGAAGATCGGGCCCGAATGGGCGGCGCAGCAGAGAAAGAACGTGCCGGCGAGGACGAAGAATTGCGGGGTGCGGAGCACACTGAAGCCCGTCGCCGGCTTTTTCGGCGCGGCGTCTGTCGCCGGGGCGGGCGTGCCGATGCTGTCGTGCCAGGGCGCGCGGCGGATCAGCAGCGAAGCCGGGACGATGATCGCGACTGCGCCGACGGCGATAGAGAACATGGCGCTGCGCCAGCCCATCTGCTCGATGAAGAAGGCGGCGAGCGGGCTCATGGTCATCGGTGCGACGCCGCCGCCGAGCGACACAAGGGAAACGGCGAGCGAGCGGTGTTTGTCGAACCAGCCGAGGGTCGCGGCGATGATCGGGGCGAAGAAGGCGCCGCCCGAGGCGCCGATCAGCCCGCCATAGGCGAACTGGAACAGGGCGAGGTCGCGGGCCTGGCTGGCGAGCAGCAGGCCGGCGCCGAGCAGTGCGGCGGCAATCAGCACGACGGGACGCGCGCCGATCTTGTCGGAAAGCGTGCCCCAGCCGAAACCGGCGACGCCCATGGTGATGAAGCCGATGCTCATTGCCAGCGAGATGCCGGCATCGGACCAGCCCATTTCGGCGGCGATGGCGGGCTTGTAGACGGGCAGCGCGAACATCGCGCCCATGGCGAGGCAGGTGATGACGGCGCCTGCGGCGACAACGACCCAGCCGTAGTGCTTTTCCATTGTATTGTCCCGCCGGGGCATCCTGCCATCTCGACGAACGGCCCGCATCCGTTTCGACATGGGGCGCGGGATTCTGCGCAGCCTATCCACTTGCGGTTCGCAAGCGGTATACCGATATGAGCCAAGCTTGTAAACTGCAAGTGGTCGAACTGGAGACGAGATGAACGAGCCGCGGTCCGGATGCCCGATCAACCAGTCGGTGGAAGTGCTCGGCGACCGCTGGAGCCTGATCGTGCTGCGCGACATCATGTTCGGCAACTTCCGCACCTATGGCGAAATCCACTCCCGCTCGCTCGAAGGGATCGCGACGAACATCCTCGCCGACCGGCTGAAGCGGCTGGTGGCCGATGGGCTGCTGTCGATGGCGCCGGACCCCAGTCACAAGCAGCGGACGATCTACCGGCTGACCGAAAAGGCCATCGACCTCGTGCCGGTGATGGTGGCGCTAGGCAACTGGGGGGTGAAGCACCTGACGCCGTTCCCGGAACTGGCGGCGCGCTCGATCGCCCTGCAGCAGGGTGGGCCGGGGATGTGGGAGGCTTTCGCCGAGGAACTGCGCCACCTGCACCTCGGCACGCCGATGCCGGAGCGCTCGGTGATGGCGGAACTGCAGGCGGCCTATGTTGCGGCGGGCGGCAGGTGAAGCAGCGGGCGCGGGCGGGTGAAGGTTCTGACGCCGCGTTTGTAGCCGGCGAGTACCGGGGCGACGGTGCGGACGGCCAGGGCGGCATCGGGCGCATCGATGAGCACGATATCGGCGGGGGCGCCGACCGCGACGGCCGCGGGTGAGCCGACGAGGCGGGCCGGGGCCGCGGTGACCATGTCGAAGGCGGCGGCGAGGTCGGCGTCGCGGGCCAGCTGCGCGGTGTTGGCGTAGAGATTGGCGATGCGCAGCAGCGAGGCGTCGCCGTAGGGGGTGAACGGGTTGAGGATGTTGTTGCTCCCAAGCGTCACCGCGACGCCGAGTTCTCTCAGGCGCTGCAGCGGGGCGAGGCTGCCGAGGATGAACAGGTCGGTGGCGGGGAGGGCCGTCACCGTGATGCCGGCGCTGGCGAGATCGGCACCGAGGCGGTCGAGTTCGGCGGGCGGCATGGCCGCGAGCTTGGTGACGTGGCCGACGGCGACCTGGCCGGAAAAGCCGCGGTCGCGGGTCTGGCGGATGATCTCGGGCAGGATGGAGTTTGCCGGGTCGAGGTCGAAATCGGCGTGGAAATCGACGGCGGTGCCGTGCTTTTCGGCGAGGTCGAAGATGAGGCCGACATGGGCGATCGGGTCGGGGTCGGTGTAGGGGCAGCCGCCGACCAGCGCCGCCCCGGCCCCGAGCGCTTCATCGAGCATGGCGTAGGTCGCCATCTCCTGCGTCAGGCCCTCCTGGGCGAAGGCGCAAAGCGCGATGTCGATGGCCCAGGCATGGTCGCGCTGCACCGCGAGCAGTGCCTCGAACGAGCGGAAACCGGCGCGCGGGTCGATCTCGACAAAGCTGCGAAGGCGCGTGGTGCCGTGGAGGATGGCCTGTTCGACGACCTTCGTGGCACGCTCGCGCACGTCGGCGACGGTGAAACCGGCCTTGGCCTGCGCGGTGAGCGCCACCGCTTCCTTCAGCGTGCCCTCGCAGATCGGGCAGCGCGCGAGGATGCCGGCCTTGTCGAGGTGGATGTGGCACTCGACAAAGCCACCGAAGGCGAGCGCGCCGCCGGCATCGTCACGCGACGCGGTCGAGGCGATGACCGGCGCGATCTCGACGATCCGGCCGGCCGCAATGCCGATCTCGACCGGGGTGTCCCAGCCGGCGAGCCGCGCGTTGGAGATGATGAGGTCGAGCGCCATCCGCCGAAGCCACCACGGATCGGCGCGGGTGGGAAGCCCGGTTGGCGATGGGGTGCCTTGCGCCGGGCGCTACCCGGCCGGCGGGGTAGCGGCCGATGGCGTTCGCGCCGCCTCGACGATGCTGCGTCTCGCGCGAAAAGCGTTCCACTGCTGGTCGACGAGCACGCCGATGAGGATGACGCCGCCCATGACCGCGAAGTTGAGCGAGGAGGGGATGCCGAGGAGGTTCACGAGGTTCTGCAACTCCTGCAGCAGGATGGTGCCGAGGATGACGCCGATGATCGAGCCCTCGCCGCCGCGCAGCGAGAAGCCCCCGAGCACCGCGGCCGCGATGGCGTAGAGTTCGTAGAAATTGCCCTGCGAACTGGGCTGCACCGAGCGCGTGTACATGGCGAAGAACACCGCCGCGAGGGCGGTCAGGCCGGCGGCGATGACATAGGCGGAGATGATGACGGTATGGGTGCGGATGCCCGAAAAGCGCGCCGCCTCCTCGTTCTTGCCGATGGCGTAGAGGTAGCGGCCGAACACCGAGCGGTGCAGTGTGAACCACGCGATGATTGCCACCACGGCGAGCACGTAGACCGAAACCGGGATGCCGCCGATGCGGGCGACGAAGAAATCGAGGCCGGGATATTCGGAGCCGAAGGGGAAGCCGGCTGTGGCGTCGGCGGTGTAGCCGCGGGCGACGCCGCGATAGATCAACAGGCCGCACAGCGTCACCACGAAGGGCTGCATCTTCAGTTTCGTGATGAGCAGACCGTGGGTGAGGCCGAGGATGAGGCCGAGTACGAGGACGATGGCGAGCGCGATCGGCCACGGTACGCCGCGCGTGCCGACCAAATCGACGAACAGCGTGCCGAGCAGCGCGATCATCGAGCCGGCGGAAAGGTCGATGCCGCCGGTAATGATGACGAAGCCTTGGGCGATCGCGAACAGGCCGAACAGGCCGATCAGGTTGGCGGTGTTGGCGAGGTTCTGCGGGCCGAGAAAGGCCGGATTGCGGAGGTAGACGACCAGGCCGACGATGATGATGAGGACGAGAAGCCCCAAGTCCTTCTTATTCACGGTTGGAGCCTTTCTTGTTCATTGGTTCCTCAGCCTGCCTTGCGGAGTGGTTTGCCGATCGCCAGCGTCAGCACGTTTTCTTCGCTGAAGTCGGCGCGCTCGAGGAAGCCGGAGATCCGGCCCTCGTGCATCACCGCGATGCGGTCGGAGACGCCGATCACCTCTTCCATGTCGGACGAGATCATCAGCACGGCGACGCCGGCATCGGCGAGGCCGCGCATCAGGCGGTAGATTTCGGCCTTGGCGCCGACATCGATGCCGCGGGTGGGCTCGTCGAAGATCAGGACTTTCGGCTGCATCGCCAGCCATTTGGCGAGCACCACCTTCTGCTGGTTGCCGCCCGACAGCGAGCCGGTGCGGGTGGTGACGGTGGGCGCCTTGATGCCGAGGTCGCGGCGCGACTGCTCGGCCTGCGCGCGCTCCCTGGCGGGCGCTACGAGGCCGCCGGGGGAATAGGCCGAGAGGTTCGGCAGCGAGATGTTTTCAGCGATCGACAGGTCGAGCAGGATGCCGGCGCCCTTCCGATCCTCGGGAACAAGGAAGATGCCGCGTTCCACCGCGCCCGACGCGGTGCGGAGCGCGACCGGGGCGCCATCGAGGTTGATCGTGCCGCCGAAGCGCTCGTCGATGCCGAATAGAACGCGGGCGAGTTCGGTGCGGCCCGAGCCGACAAGGCCGGCGAGGCCGAGGATTTCGCCGGCGTGGAGGTCGAGATGGACGTCGTGATGTGGATAGGCGGCGGTGCGGATGCCGCTGGCGACGAGCCGCGCCGCGCCCCGGCCGGCATTGGGGGCAGCGTGGGCGATCTTCAGGTCGCGGCCGATCATTAGCTGGACGAGGCGGTCGTGGTTGATTTCGGATTTGTCGAGCGTGCCGACCAGCACGCCGTCGCGCAGCACCACGACACGGTCGCAGGCCGCTTCGACTTCGGCGAGGCGGTGCGAAATGAACAGTACCGCGATCCCCTCGGCCTTGAGGCCGGCGATGACATCGAGCAGCTTTTCGGTCTCGCTGAGCGGCAGCGAAGAGGTCGGTTCGTCGAGGATGACGAGGCGGGCGTTCATGGTCAGCGCCTTGGCGATCTCGACCATCTGCTGCTGTGCGAGCGACAGGCTGCTCACCGGCGTGTCCGGGGTGAACGATGCGCCAAGGCGCTTGAGATAGGGGGCGACGTCGGCGCGCATCCGCTTCTCGTCGACGAGGTTCAGGATCCCGCCGATGCGCGGCTCGCGCCCGATGAAGACGTTGGCGGCGACGTCGAGATTGTCGAACAGGTTGAGTTCCTGGTGGACGAAGGCGATGCCGGCCTTCATCGAGCCGCCGACAGTCAGCCCGTCATGGGCGACGCCGTCGATCTCCACGCTGCCGGAATCGGGCCGGGTGACGCCGCCGAGGATCTTCATCAGCGTCGACTTGCCGGCGCCGTTCTCGCCGACGATGCCGATCACTTCGCCGGGCGACACGGTCATGTCGAAGCCCGCGAGCGCCACGACCCCAGGATAGGTCTTGCGCACGCCGCTGAGCTTCAGGAATGGACGCACGGGCTCCCCGCCACCGCCATCAGGCATCAGAAACATCCCCAGTGCTTCCCGCCGGGCGAAAGCACCGCGCGGAACACTCGCAAAGTCGATCGAGAAACAGGCAGCGGCAGGTGTGAAAAAAACTTGCCGCCGCCCGCGCGGAGGATATCAGTTGCCGCTGATCTTGGCCTTCAGGTCGGCCGAGAATGCATCGACATTGTCGGCGTTGATCACCGCGGTCGGCACGATGATCAGTTCGTCGGCGGGCACGCCGGACTTGTCGCCTTCGAGCCATGCGGCCATCAGCTTCATGCCCTGGTAGCCCCACTCGAAGGGCTGCTGCACGACGGTGGAGGCGAACGAGCCTTCCTTCACCGCGCCAAGGGTCACCGGGTCTTCGTCGAAGGCGACGACGGTGATCTGGCCCAGCTTGCCGGCGGCCTGCAGCGCCTCGTAGATCTTGGGCGGATTGTACGAGTAGAACCCGACCATGCAGGTGATGTCAGGGTTGGCGACGAGCACGTCGTCGACATTGGTGCGGGCGCGGGTGAAATCCACGTCGTCGCCGCGCACGTCGACCAGCTCGATGCCCTTGCCTTCGATCGCCTGCCGGAAGCCGGCGATGCGCTCCTTGGCGTTATCGGCGCCGAGGAAGCCGACAAAGCCCATGCACTTGCCGCCATTGGGCAGCGCCTTGACCATTTCCTCGCCCGCCTGCACGCCAGCCAGCGTGTTGGACGAACCGAGATAGGCGATGCGGTCGGAATCGGGCGCATCGGAGTCGGTGGTGAACAGCGGCACCTGCGCCGCGATGCGGTTGAAGGCATCGATCGAGTTCTTCGGATCGGCCGACGAGATCATGATCGCATCGGTGCCGGCAGCGACCAGGTCGTCCATCAGCGCGTTCTGCAACGCCGCGGTGCCCTGCGCCGGGTACTTGAACTCGAGTTCGTAGTTGGGCAGTTCGGCTTGGGCTTTCTTCACGCCGGCCTCCGCCAGCTTCCAGAAGTCGGACGAGGCGTTGACGACGAAGGCCAGTTTCGGCTTGTCCTGGGCGATGGCGCCCGACGACAGCGAGACACCGGCAGCCAGCGCGGCTACCAGGGTGATCAGAGACTTCATGTAGTCCTCCCTTTGCCGCCCCCTCGGCGGCCTGTTTTGCACCACGGACCCTCCCAGATCCGCTCCCCTCCCTCTCCTGGAAGGCGGTGCGGGCGGCACCTTGCCACATAAGTAATACGAATCAAGTGGCGCTCGAACGGCGAACCGCGCGGACTCGATCTTGACAAATCCGGCAATGATGTACGTGCACGACGGGAGATAAGGCGAAATTGCCGATGTTAACGTAAGCATTCTGAGCGCGGGGGAATGCCATGCGATGGACCGGCCAAGCCCGACCAAGGGCGAAGTCCTTGATCCTAACCGAGTTCCAGCGTCGTGACGCCGAACACCTGTTCGAGCGGCAGGGCGGGGGCGGGGCCGAGATACATCCGGGCGGTTTCGAAGGCTGGGGTGAAGCCGAGGCGGCGCATCATTTCGACCGCGGCGGTGTTGGGGCCGGGCACGTCGATGAACAGCGGGTCGGTGCCGGCGGGAGTGACGAGCGTGCTCAGCAGCGTCTCAGCGATGGCCGGTGTTTCGGCGAACAGCGGGCCGATCTTCCAGCCGGTGACGCAGCGCCGGACGGTGCCGTAGCCGCGCAGCCGCCCGTCCTCGAAGTAGCCCTCGGTCTGCCGGGTGGCCGAAGGGGCGAGCCAGGCGGCGAGGAAGTTTTCGCGCGATGCGGGCATATGACGGCGGTCGAACGCGGCGACTGCGTCCAGCTCGTCGGGCGTGACGGGGCGCACATAGGAGCGCGTGGCGACGAGGCCGCGCAGCGTGCCGCCCCAGCGGGCGCTCCGGTAGGCGAAGGCGAAGCCGGACTTTGCGTAGTTCTCCTTCTGGGCCGGAACGCCGTCGAGGCCGATGGTGCGGCCTTGGGCGCTGGCGATGCCTGCGTCCCAGATCGCCTTGCCGTAGCCTTTGCCGCGATGCGCGGGGTGGACGATGTAGAGGCCGAGGAAGGCAAAATCAGTGCCGTATTTCACCACTGAAATGCAGCCGACGCGGACGGTGCCGAGCCACCCCATCAGGAAGCCAGACGGATCCTGCGCGAGGAACGGGCCGACATCGTCGAGGCCAGGATTCCAGCCCTCGTCGCGGGCCCAGATGAGCGCCGCTTCGAGATCGGCGCGACTCATGGGCCGGATATCGAGCTTCATGCGGTGAGGGTACGCCGGAACGGTCCCGACTGCGAGGTGCCGAGCCGCATCGTGACCAGCCCTTCGGCGAGCTTTACCGCGGCGGCGACGCCATCGATAACGGGGACATGGTGGCGGGCCGACAGGTCGGCCGCGAGGTCGGCCATGCCGGCGCAGCCGAGCACGATGGCATCGGAATTGTCGTGCAGCAGCGCGGTCGCGATCTCGTCCGAAATGGTTTCGCGCGCTACCGAGCCGGGGCGCTCAAGCTCGAGCACCGGCACGTTGGAGGCGCGCACCTTGCCGCAGCGGGCCGAGAGCCCGTAGCGCATGATGTTCTCCTGGATCACCGGGATCGATACAGAGAGCGTGGTGACGACCGAGAAGCGCTCGGCCACCAACATGGCGTAGTGATAGGCCGCCTCGCCGATGCCGATCACCGGGACCTTGGTGCGCTGGCGCGCCGCATAGAGGCCGGTATCGTCGAAGCAGGCGATGATGATGGCGTCGAAGCCCCGAGGGTCGGCGGTCGCCTTGTCGATCTCCGCGAACAGGCCGGGGAGGGCCGCCTCGCCATCCTCGACGCCCTGGATCGAGGCAGGGCCGGTCGATGGGTTGCGGGCGACGATTTCGGTGCCCACCGAGGCGACGAGAGTGGCGGCATGGCCGACCTTCTCCGTCATCGAGGCGGTGGTATTGGGGTTGATGATGAGGAGCCGCATCAGCCGGTCCGCTTGCGGGAAATGAGCGCGATGATGCCGACGGCGCCGCCGATGATGAGGAAGCTGAACAGCGTCGTCACCGTGCCCAGCGCATAGAGCACCGGGGTCGTGACGTTGGTGGTCATGGCGTAGATCTCGAGCGGCAGCGTGTTGTAGGTGCCCATGGTGAGCAGCGAGCGGGCGAACTCGTCGTAGCTCAGCGAGAAGCCGAAGAGTCCGACGCCGATCAGGCTCGGGGCGATCATCGGCAGCAGCACGTGCCAGAAGGTCTGCCACGGCGAGGCGCCGAGGTCGCGGGCGGCTTCCTCGTAGCTGGGCGAGAAGCGGTTGAACACGGCGAACATGATCAGGACGCCGAAGGGCAGGGTCCATGTGAGGTGGGCGCCGAGGCCGGAGCCGAACCACGCCGGGCGGATCCCCAGTTGCTGGAACAGCACGCCGATGCCGAGGCTGACGATGATCGAGGGGACCACGAGGCTGGCGATGGTGAGGTAGAACAATGGCGTCGCGCCGCGGAACCTGCGGCGGAAGGCGAGGCCGGCGAGGAGCGCGACGGTGACTGTCGCTACCATCACCATCAGCCCCAGCATCAGCGAGCGCGAGAAGCTGGCGCCGAAATCGCCGACAGCCTGCTTTTCGAACAGGTTGAAGAACCAGTGCACCGAGACCCCGTTGAGCGGGAAGGTGAGGCCGCCCGACGGGCCCTGGAAGCTGAGGATGAAGATCGCCGACATCGGGCCATAGAGGAACAGCACGAAGAGCCCGAAGAACGCCGCGAGGATGTAGAAGCCGAGGCCGCGTTTCTCGCCCATCTCAGAGCTCCTTCCGGATATCGACGACGCGCAGGATGGCGCCGACCATCAAGAGCACGATGGCGAGCAGCACCACGGCGTTGGCGGCAGCGGCTGGGTATTGCAGCAGCGACATCTGGTTCTTCATCATCAGGGCCACCGAGGCCGACTGGCCCCCGCTCATCACCTGCACGGTGGAGAAATCGGCCATCACGAGGGTGACGACGAAGATGGTGCCGATGGCCATGCCCGGCTTTGCCAGCGGCAGGATGACGGTCCACAGGATCTGGAAGGCGCTGGCGCCGGCATCGCGCGCCGCCTCGATCAGCGAGCGATCGATGCGCATCAGCGTGTTGAAGATCGGGGTGACCATGAACAGCGTGTAGAGGTGCACCATGGCGAGCACGACGGCGAAATCGGAGTAGAGCAGCCACTCGATTGGCTCGGGGATGATGCCGAGCTGGATCAGGGTGGAGTTGACGAGGCCGTTGCGGCCGAGCACCGGGATCCACGAGATCATGCGGATGATGTTGGAGGTGAGGAACGGCACGGTGCAGATCAGGAACAGCACCGTCTGGGTCGTCGGCTTTCGCACATGGAAGGCGAGGAAGTAGGCGATCCAGAAGCCGACGAAGAGCGTGATGGCCCAGACGATGGCCGCGAATTTCAGCGTGTTGAGATAGGTCTTCCAGGTCACCCAACTGCCCAGCACATCCTCGTAGTTCAGGGTGAGGAAATCCGGGTAGAGGCCGGAGAAGTCGTAGTCCCAGAAACTGACGATCAGCAGCAGCAGGATGGGGAGCAGCAGGAAAAAGCCGAGGATCAGCCACAGCGGCAGCGCCTGCAACTGCGAGGCGATGCGGGCGAGGGAGAACGGGCGGCGACGGGGCTTAGTCGTCGATACGACTGAGACGGTGGTTGGTTCGGCGACGGCCATAAACCTCTCCGGAAGGCGCTGGTCACCCTCCCCCTTGCGGGGAGGGTAGCGAAGCTAGGGTCGTTCGGCCCTTAGCGGAGCTAGGAGCCCGTCCACTTTACCTCGGCGCGAAGGTGGAGCAATCCGTGCGGAGGCCGTTTTCGGGGCCTTGACATGCTCTGCCCGTCGTTTTGCTCCGTCAGGCGGCCGCTGCGGTCGC
>CAIMLX010000153.1 GCA_903842455.1 uncultured Hyphomicrobiales bacterium
CACATCGCGCGGCTTCACCAGCACGAGTTGGCGCGAGCCGAGGTATTGCGAGCGAACGATTTCGAGCCCGAGGTCAGCCCCTACCTTGGTCTTGTACTCGGCGCCCACCTCGCCGTCATAGACGGCATCGAGGTGCCCGGCGTCGCGCATCAGGTAGCCATTGGTGAAGATCGAGTATTCTGGGATCAGTGCCGCGATGTCCTGTGGCGAGATCATGCCGACCTCGAGGTTGCCGCGCTGCATGGCCTCGATCTCGGTGCCTTGGGCGAACAGCGTGCCGTTGTAGTGAATCTGGACATCAAAGGCGCCCGGCAGGGCCTTCTCCAGTTCGTCCTTGAACACGACCAGCGCCTTGGACTGGATCTCGCTTTCGGCGCCCGGCGTCGAGATGCGGAGCGCTTTGGCGTCGGCGAAGGCTGTGCCTGCCAACATGGTGGTTGCGAGGAAGGCGACGCCAGCCAAGAGGGCCCGGCGTCCGAAAGTCGGAACGTGTGTCATTCGGTCAGTCTCCCCTGTAGGGTGCCGCGCTCGCGAATGCCCGCGGCCTCTGCGGCTGCCCATGCTGGATGCTCCAACGGACGGGGGAACTCGTCAAGCACAATGTTGACAATCTGCAATTAATCCTGCTCATCTGTCACGTGTTCGAGAGGCGCAAAGGCCTGCGGACCGTGCCTTTTCTGAGAGGTTAGAGTGGACGGCCTGCCCAAGACCCGATGCCTCGCAGTGGCCATCGCCACCCCGCTGACGCGAGACTTACACCCCGATACGGAGCGGCTGATCGCTCGCGCGAAGATGTTGATTGCGCTGGGCTGTGACGGCATTACGCTGTTCGGCACAACCGGCGAGGGGGCGGAATTCTCGGTCGAAGACCGGACCGCGACACTCGAGGCGGTGATCGCCGCCGGCATTCCGGCCGAGCGCCTCGTGGCAGCGGTGGGCGCGCTCAACATCCCCGACACGGTCAGGCTCGCGGCGCACGCGACAGCGCAGGGCGTGGCTGGCGTGCTGCTGATGCCTCCATCGGTCTACCGCGGTGGTATTTCCGAGGACGGGACATTCCGCTATTTCTGCGCGATCATCGACCGCGTGGCGATGTCAGATCTGCGGCTCTACCTGTACCACTTCCCCGATATCTGCGGCACGCCGATCACCCCGCAGGTGGTCCGCCGCCTCGACGAGCGTTATCCCGGGATGATCGCGGGGGTGAAGGACTCGGGGGGTGATGTCGACTTCACCCTCGACCTGATCCGTCGTTTCTCCCACCTTTCGATCTTCACCGGCAGCGAGATCCACCTGCCCGAGGTGATTGCGGCGGGCGGGCGCGGCACAGTGTGCGGGCTCGCTAATGTGATGCCGCGGCTCATGCGCGGCATGTGCGACGGGCTTACCGCCTTCGACCGGCGGGCACTGCTGCCGCTGATCCTGGCGGGCGACGCCATCCTGTCGCGGCGGCCGTTCATTCCGTCAGCGAAGGCGGTGGTGGCGGACTGGCTGGGCGATGCTGAATGGCGGCGGACCATCCCGCCGCTGCCGGAGTTTCCTGCGCTCGAGCGCGACATGCTGATCGCCGACTTCCGTCAGTGGGACGCGGGGCTTCCAGCCGAGTGGCGCGGCATCGCCAAGCCCGTCGAAACCCCCAGCAACGTCGTCGGCCTGCGCCGCGCCTAAAGAGGACTTCCCCCATGGCCCATTCGCTCGACAGCAAGCCGCCACTCGCGACGCCGGCAATTACCGGCAGCAACGCACCGGACTTATACAGCCCAGCGGTGCGACAGGCCCGAATCGACCTCGCTGCGTCGCTGCGCATGGCGGCGCGGCTCGGCATGCACGAGGGCATCTGCAACCACTTCTCCGCCGTGGTGCCAGGCCAGGACGAGCTGTTCCTCGTCAATCCCTATGGCCTGGCTTTTGCCGAAGTCACGGCCTCGTCGCTGCTGATCTGCGACTATCTCGGCAACGTCATCGACGGCGACGGAGTGCCGGAGGCGACGGCGTTCTTCATCCACGCCCAGGTACACAAGCACGTGCCGCGGGCCCGCGCCGCGTTCCATACCCACATGCCCTACGCCACGGCGCTATCGATGACCGAAGGCGAGCCGCTGATCTATGCCGGTCAGACGGCGCTGAAGTTCTACGGCCGCACGGCGGTGGACAACGACTATAACGGCTTGGCGCTCGACTATCGCGAAGGCGAGCGGATCGCCGCGGCGATCGGCGACGCCGACATAGTGTTCATGAAGCACCATGGCGTAATGGTCATCGGCCGGACGATCGCCGAGGCGTGGGACGACCTCTACTATCTCGAGCGCGCCTGCGAAGTGCAGTGGATGGCGATGTCCACCGGCCGCGAGATCAAGGCGGTGAAGCCGGAAATTGCTGCCGCAGCGGCAAAGCAGATGCACGACGGCGATGCGGAATCCGGTCGGCTGCACCTCGAGAGCATCAAGCGGCAGCTCGATGCGAGCGAGCCGGAATATCGGCACTAGGGGCTGAACAGCCCCTCACCCGGCCACCCTCTCCCCAGAGGGTGAGGGGAGGTGCCGAACCGGCCCGTTGCAGGCTTTTCACCAGAACCAGTATCCGTCGGTATATCCCCCCGCCCTCTGGGGAGAAGGTGGCTTGGCGTAGCTGAGCCGGGTGAGGGAAGGGCGCTACCCCTCCGGATGCAGCATCCGCCCCGCCGCTTCGATGTGCTGCGTGAGCAAGCGCTCCGCCTTTTCCACGTCCCGCTTCTGGCACGCATCGAGGATCAGCTTGTGCTCCTTGTGCGCGTCGGCCCGGCCATTAGTGGCCATGACCTGCATGCGGATGTAGCGCCCGATGGTTTCGTGCGTCCTCCGCAGCAGTTTCAGCATCCCCGGCCGCGCCGCCGGCGCGTAGAGCGTCTCATGCAGGCGCCAGTTGGCGTCGCTCCAGCCTCCGAGTTCGATGTCGGCCATTTCGGAAATGATGGCGGTGGCGCGCTTGAAATCCGCCTCGGTCATCGCCGGGATGGCGAGCGCCAGCAGGTGCGGCTCGACCAGCAGACGGAGTTCGAGCAGCTCCGAGATTTCGTCGCGCGAGATGGGTGAAACCTGCGCGCCCTTTTGCGGAGTGAGCACCACCAACCCTTCGGCCTCGAGCTGGCCGAGCGCCTCGCGCACCGGGCTGCGACTGACGCCTAGTTCGGCGGCGATCTGCTCCTGCTGCAGCTTGACGCCCTGCGGATATTCGCCGGCGAGAATGCGGCGGCGCAGCTCCTGCGCCACCTGGATGGAAATGGTGGTCTTGTCGAGGAGACCGGTCGCCATGGCTCAACTCCCGCTGCCGATCTCGGACGCAAATGGCTGTTACACGGGTGGCGGGTTTGCTTGCAACCCGCAAATGAGGAATGTATACATTCGACATACGGCTATCTAAGACGACGGCCCGGTTTCCTGCACGAGATTTCGAGGCGATTGATGACTTTCAGCGGCGTATTCCCCGCGGCGACCACCAAGATGACGGCGAGCGGCGAGCTTGACCTCAAATCGATGCAGCACAGCATAGAGCGGCTGGTGAAGGGCGGCGTCAGCGGCATCATCGTGCTGCCGATGCTGGGCGAGAATGCCGCGCTGACCCAGGCCGAGAAGGACCGGGTCGTGCCGGCGGCGAAGGAGGCGGTGGGCGGGCGCGTGCCGCTGCTGTCGGGGCTCGCCGAGCTCTCGACCGCCGATGCCATCGCGGCGGCCAAGAACTATCGCAAGCTTGGAGCCGAGGGGCTGATGGCATTCCCCAGCCTCGCCTATCGCACCGACCGGCGCGAGACGATCGAGTGGTACAAGGCGGTGGCGACGGCCGGGCTGCCGATCATGATCTACAACAACCCCATCGCCTACAAGGTCGACGTCGACGTGCCGACGCTAGAGGGGCTGGCGGGGGTGCCGGAGATCGTGGCGGTGAAGGAGGAGACGGGCGATATCCGCCGCGTCACCGACCTGTTCAACGCCTTCGGCGACCGGTTCGACATCTTCTGCGGCGTCGATGACCTGATCCTCGAGAGCGTGGCGCTCGGGGTGGTCGGCTGGGTTTCGGGGATGACCAATGCATGGCCGGGCGAGTGCGTGAAACTGTTCAACGCGGCCAAGGCCGGGGATTTCAAGGCGGCGCTGCCGCTCTACCGGCTGATGACGCCGGCTTTCCACCTCGATACCGACGTGAAGCTAGTGCAGTACATCAAATTCGCCGAGCACCTGGTGTACGGGGCGCCGGAGCATGTCCGGCCGCCGCGGCTGCCGCTGGTCGGCGAGGAGCGGGCGCGGGTCGAGGCGGTGATCCGCAAGACCATCGCGGATTTGAAGGCGCTCTAGGCGCCAACGCCGCGCAGGGTCAGGGCCTCCGCGAAGTGGCAGGCGGCGAGGTGTGGTCCGGTTTCGCCTTCGACCTGGCGGAGCGTTGGCGCGGCGGTGCGGCAGACGTCCTGGGCATAGGGGCAGCGGGGGTGGAAGGGGCAGCCTGAGGGCAGGTTGGCCGGGTCGGCGACTTCGCCGCGGATGGCGACGCGCTCGCGCTTGACGTGCGGGTCGGCCTCGGGGACGGCCGAGAGCAGGGCCTCGACATAAGGCATTTTCGGGCGGCGGAGCAGCGTCTCGGTGTCGGCGAACTCAACGATCTTGCCCAGGTACATCACCGCCACCCGGTCGCACTGGTGCTCGATGACGCCGAGGTCGTGCGAGACGAACAGGTAGGTGGTGCCGAGGCGCTCCTGGATGTCGATCAAAAGGTTCAGCACCTGGGCCTGCACCGAGACGTCGAGGGCCGAGACGGCCTCGTCGCATACGACGAAATCGGGTTCGAGCGCCAGGGCCCGGGCGATGCCAATACGCTGGCGCTGGCCGCCTGAAAAGGTGTGCGGGTAGCGCAGCAGGTAGCCTGAGTCGAGACCGACCAGTTCGAGCAATTCGGTGACCCGTTCGCGGCGTGCCCTGCCGCTCATGTGCTCAAGGCAGATCAGCGGCTCGGCGATGATCTCCTCGACGTTCATGCGCGGGTTGAGCGAGGCGTAAGGGTCCTGAAAGACCATCTGCATCTTGCGGCGGATGCGCTTCAAATCAGTACGGCCGAGCTTCGCCACATCGACGGTGCCGTGCTCGCCGTGGAACAGGATTTCGCCGGCGCTGGGCTCGATGGCCCGGAGGATGGCGCGGCCGGTGGTGGACTTGCCGCAGCCGCTCTCGCCGACGAGGCCGAGGGTCTCGCCGCGCATGATGGTCAGATCGATGCCGTCGATTGCCCGGACCTCGCCGGTGACGCGGCGGGAGAGGCCGGAATGGATCGGGAAGCGCTTGCTCAACCCTTTGATCTCGATCAGCGGGGTGCCCATGGACGTTGTCATGCGGCGGCCTCCAGGGCTTTGGAGGCGACGAGGACCTCGGGGTAGAGCAGGCAGCGAGCCCTGTGGCCCTCGGCGACTTCGGCCATCGCCGGCTTCACCACATCACACAGGCCCGGGACGGCCTTGGGGCAGCGCGGGTGGAAGGCGCAGCCTGGGAGTTCCGAGAGAGCCGGGGGGACGGAGCCGCGCATGGCGGGGAGGCGCTCGCGCTTGCCGTGGCGGCTGCCGAGGCGGGGGACCGAACCGAGCAACCCTTGCGTGTAGGGGTGCATCGGGGTGTCGAACAGCGCTTCGGTGGTGGTCTCCTCGACCACCTGGCCCAGATACATCACGGCGACGCGGCTGGTGTTGCGGGCGACGACGCCGAGGTCGTGGGTGATTAGCAGCACGGTCATGCCGAGCTCCGCCTGCAGGCGGGCCAGCAGTTCGAGGATCTGCGCCTGGATGGTGACGTCGAGGGCGGTGGTCGGCTCGTCGGCAACCAGCACGTCGGGCTTGCAGGCGAGGGCCATGGCGATCATGGCGCGCTGGCGCATGCCGCCCGACAGGTTGAACGGGAATGCGTCGAAGCGCTGGCGAGCGTTCGGCATGCCGACGAGATCGAGCATCTCGATCGCGCGCTCCTTCGCCGCGCGCTTGTCGAGCCTCTCGTGGATGGTCAGCATCTCGGCGATCTGGTTGCCGATGGTGTGAACCGGCGAGAAGGCGGTCATCGGCTCCTGAAAGATCATCGCAAGGCGGCGGCCGCGGATGGCGCGCATCGGGGCGCCGTCGGGTTCGAGCCTGGCGAGATCGATGCTGCCGGCGGCGCCATTGTCGAGCAGCACGGAGCCGGCGGTGATGCGCATCGGGTTGGGGGTGATGTTTAGCAGCGCCCGGGCGGTCATCGACTTGCCGCAGCCGCTCTCGCCGACAAGGCCGGTGGTCGCCCCACGGGGCAGGTCGAGATCGATGCCGCGTAGGGGTCGCAGCATGCCGTGACGACTGCGGGCGCCGACCTCGAGGCCGCGGATGGAGATGACAGGCCGGCTCACTTGAAGCTTTCCTTCGAGAAGGGGTCGGCCGCGTCGCGGAGGCCATCGCCGAGGAAGTTGAAGGCTAGCACGGTGACGATCACCAGCGCACCGGGCAGCAGCAGCCAGGGTGCGGTGGCGAGCGTGTTGACGTTCTGCGCGTCCTGCAGCAGCACGCCCCAGCTCAGGGCGGGTGGGGTGAGGCCGATGCCGAGGAACGACAGCGCGGTTTCGGCGAGGATCATCGATGGGATGGAGAGCGTCACCGAGGCGATGATGTGGCTGGCGAAGCTCGGCAGCAGGTGCTTGCGGATGATACGCGCTTCGCTGGCGCCGGCGAGGCGGGCGGCCATGACGAAATCCTCCTCGCGCAGCGAAAGGAAGCGGCCGCGGACCACGCGGGCGAGGTCCGTCCAGCCGACGAGCGACAGGATGACGGTGATGCCGAAATAGACCTGTATGGTCGTCCAGTCATGCGGCAGCGCGGCGGCGAGTGCCATCCACAGCGGGATAGAGGGAAAGCACTGGATGATCTCGATCAGCCGCTGCAC
>CAIMLX010000154.1 GCA_903842455.1 uncultured Hyphomicrobiales bacterium
GAGCCGGGGTTGCCGCCACGGTTGCGGCCGAGGCCAAGGCAGTTGCCATTCCTGTCGATCAACGTCGCGCGGGACGTCGAGCCGCCGATATCGATGGCGAGCAAAGCTGTGATCATTCCATCATACACCCGCTTGCCAGCGGCCCACTTGCTGGCTAAGAATTGTTTTCACCAAAACGCCTTCGACACTGATAGGCATTTTCACAGGGCGCCTCGTAGCAGACGATGACAGCCATCGCAAAAACCTTCGGCGTGCTGAGCCGCATCGAGACCTACCAGTCTCAGATGCCGGCGACGATGGCGAAAATTGCGTCCGTGCTTGTCGACGATCCGAAGGCCCCGCTCAATCTCTCGATCACCGAACTGGCGGAGCGCGCCGGCACCTCCGCGGCCAGCGTGACGCGTTTCTGCCGGATGATCGGCTATGGTGGCTACTCGCAGTTGCGGGTCGGAATCGCCGAGGATGTCGGCCGCGGCGGCGCCAAGGCGGCGTGGATCGGCAATATCGGTCGCTCGCTGGGGCCGGACGATCCGCCGGACGAGATCCGCAATTCGCTGCTCAGCACCCATGTGGCCTCGTTGCAGAACACCGCCAACGTGCTCGACATGAATACCGCAATGCGGGTGGCCGGCCGGATCGTGAAGTCGCGCCATTTCGACGTCTATGGCGTGGGCGGCAGCGCGCTGACAGCGCTCGAGACCCAGGTTCGGCTCTATCGCATCGGCATCAACGTGCATCCCTGGAGCGAAGTGCATAATGGCCTGACCAGTGCGGCCATTCTCGATTCCGACTGCGTGGCGATGGGCATTTCCAACACCGGGCGCACCGAAGAGACCATCCAGATGCTGACGGTTGCCAAGGCAGCCGGCGCCTACACCGTGGCGATGACCGGCAATCCGGACTCGCCGCTCGCCAAGATTGCTGATGACCTGCTGCTGGTGGCGTCGCCGCATGGCTACCTGCAGCCGGCAGACCTGTCGGCGCGGCTTTGCCAGCTCTATGTGGTGGACCTGCTGTATCTGCTGGTCGCCCAGTCCGATTTCGACAAGACGACGCGGTATCTGGCCGCCTCCGGCGCCGCCGTGGCGCCCCGCCGGCGCCCGCCCCGCAACACCCCCATCCATTTTTCAGCCGAGCAGGACGCCTCGGCCCTATTGTCCAAGCAAACGAGCTGAGTATGACCGATCTGACTGCGCAGTTTTTCAACGAGGTCCAGAGCCGCCTGACCCGGCTGGCCGAGCCGAACGCAGCGATCGACGAGGCGGTGCGGCTCTGCGCCGATGCACTCGAGGCGGGCGGCGTCATGCAGGCCTTCGGCACCGGTCACTCGGAAGCCTTCGCGATGGAGATCGCCGGCCGCGCCGGTGGCCTCATCGCCACCAACCGCATCGCTCTGCGCGTCCTGGTGCTGCGCGGCGGCCGTCCTGCATCGGACCTCGGCGCCGCCGAGTTCGAGCGTGATCCGAACATCGGCGAAAACCTGCTGGCGCTGTTCCCGATAGATCCGCGCGACATCTTCCTCATCGCCTCGAACTCGGGCGTCAACGGCTCGATCCTCGGGGTCGCGCTCGCCGCCAAGGCGCGCGGCCACAAGGTGATCGCGGTCACCAGCCTTGACCACACCAGCAAGGTCACGCCCAAGCATCCGAGCGGCAAGCGCCTCAGCGAAGTTGCCGACGTGGTGATCGACAATCTCGCCCCGTTCGGCGACAGCACCATGAAGCTCGAGGGCGGCATCGGCATCGGCGCCGTCTCCTCGATCACCGCCGCCTTTATCGCGCAGCGGATCACCTTCGGCGTCGCCGAGACGATCCGCCAGCGCGGCAAGACACCGCCCGTGTTCCTCAGTGCGAACATTCCGGGCGGCGATGAGCACAACCGTGCTCTGCAAGATCTCTACGGCGACCGGATCCGCGGGGAAGCGTAAGCTCCTTGCTGCTCAGGCCGACGTGGGATTGAATGACTACCAGGCATCTACCAAGGGAAGGGAACTAGGTATGAATAAGACTTTTGACCGCCGCACATTCCTGCGCGGCACGACGGCTCTCGTGGCGGCATCGCCGTTCGCGGGCCTGCTCGGCTCCACCGGCGCTTTCGCGCAGGATGCGGCCAATCCCTTCGGCGTCGCCGAAGGTTCGAGCGTTGACGCGGTGATCTTCAACGGTGGCTACGGCATCGACTATGTCGAGTTCGCCGCCAACATCATGAAGACCAACCACCCGAGCCTGACTATCTCGGTGGCTCCGTCGACCCAGATCGCCCAGGAACTGCAGCCGCGCTTCCTCGGCGGCAACCCGCCGGACTTGATCGACAACTCGGGCGCCAACGCCATCGGCTTCTCGGCCATCATCGACCAGCTCGAGGACATGAACTCGGTGCTCGACGCGCCGAGCCTCGAAGGCGTGACGATCCGTGACACCCTGGTGGGCGGCGTTGAAAAGCCGGGCACCTTCGGCGACAAGTTCGTGGCCCTCAACTACGTCATGACCGTCTACGGCATCTGGTACTCGGCTCAGCTGTTCGAAGACAATGGCTGGACTCCGCCGACCACCTGGGCCGAAGCCATCGAACTTGGCAAGGTTGCCAAGGAAAAGGGCATCTACCTGTTCGGTTGGGGCAAGGAAGCCGCTACCTATTACCGCACGACCGCTGTCGCTTCGGCGATCAAGGCCGGCGGCGACGAGGTGCGTCTGGCTGTCGACAACTTCACTCCGGGCTTCTGGTCGCATCCCGCGTTCCAGGCGGTCTTCACGTCGATGTACGAGATCATCTCGGGCGGCATGATGAAGCCGGGCGGCGCTGGTACCCAGTTCACTGCTGCTCAGGCGCAGTGGTCGAATGACCAGTCGTTCCTGCTCTATCCGTCGGGCTCGTGGATCGAGAACGAGATGAAGCCGGCGACCAAGGAAGGCTTCCGGATGACCGGTATGCCGGAACTGTCGATCGACGCGAACGACAAGCTGCCGAAGACCGCTCTCCACGCCACTGCCGGCGAGCCGTTCATCATCCCGGCCGGCGCTCTGAACCTTGCCGGTGGCAAGGAACTGCTCCGCACCATGCTCTCGAAGGAAGCCGCGTCGAACTTCGCCAAGACGAAGCTCGCCCCGACCATCGTCAAGGACACCGTGCCCGCCGACGGCTTCGGCTCGACCGCCCTTGTGTCGCAGAGCAAGCTGCTCGCCGACGCCGGTGCGGACGTGTTCACCTGGAACTCGTTCGACCTCTACGGCACGAACCAGGACGAACTCGTCGTCTGGAACAGCTTCCTTGATGGCAAGCTCGACGTTGCGGCCTTCACCGCTGCGCTGACCCAGATCACCGACCGCGTCTACAACGACGCGTCCGTAACGAAAGTTGTCGTACAGTAAATGGACAGCACGATGGCGGGGGCGCCAGCCGCTAGGCGCCGGTGGAAACTTCCAAGCTTCGAGAACACCAGCTTCATGCTGGTGTTCCTGGGGCTCCCCCTGGCGATTTATGTGGTCTTTGTGATCTCGCCATTCGTGCAGGCCTTCTACTATTCGATGACAGATTGGTCAGGCTTTTCGAAGTCGATGAACTTCGTCGGCCTGGCCAACTATGCCAACCTGCTGCAGGATCCCGTCTTCCTCAAGGCTGTGTACAACAGCATTGTGCTGGCGGTGATCCTGCCGCCCCTCGTCATCGTCCTCTCGTTGACGCTGGCGACCCTGATTACCGTCGGTGGAGATACCCGCGGCGAAACCCGCGGGCTCAAGAACTCCGGTATCTACCGGGTGATCTCGTTCTTCCCCTACACCATTCCGGCCATCGTGATCGGCATCTTGTGGGCGCAGATGTACGATCCCTCGAACGGTTTGCTGAACGGCATCCTGACGTTGATGGGGTTCGATTTCTTCCGCTCGTTCGCCTGGCTCGGCGACGAACGGACTGCCATGGGCGCGTCGATCTTCGTGATCACGTGGTCGATGGTCGGCTTCTACATGGTGCTGTTCATCGCGGCGATCAAAGGCATTCCCGCCGAGGTCTACGAAGCGGCGCGGGTCGATGGCGCGGGACGCTTCCGCACGGCCATCAGCGTCACCGTGCCGATGATCCGCGACACCATCCGCACCGCCTATGTCTATCTCGGCATCCTCGCGCTTGACGCCTTCGTCTACATGCAGGCGCTGAACCCCTCCGGCGGTCCGGCCAACTCGACGGTGGTGATTTCCCAGCACCTGCTGAACACCGCCTTCAAGAAGGGCCAGTTCGGCTACGCCACCTCGATGGGCGCAACGCTTGCCGTCATCACGCTGGTGTTTGCCGCGCTGGTGTTTTTCGTCTTCTGGGTGACCGGCCGGCCGAAGAAGTCGGGACCGATCACGCCATACATCGCGCCGGCGGCGGCTGCGCCAGCCGCCGAGAAGCCGGCAAAACCTGTCGGACAACTCGAGCATCCGACCGCCCGCAGCACCATCTGGACCGACAAGACGGTCGCCACCATTTCGCACTTCGCGCTCATTGCCTGGGTCGTCGTCATCGTCGCCCCGATGCTCTGGGTCCTGATGAGCTCGTTCAAGACGACCCAGCAGATCTTCGGCTCGCCCTTCGGCCTGCCCACCAGCTTCAATTTCGACAACTATGTCTCGGCCTGGACCACGGCCAGCATCGGCAATTATTTCGTCAACACGGTCATCGTGGTCGGTGGCGCACTGGTCATCGTCATGCTGCTGGGCTCGATGTGCGCCTATGTGCTGGCGCGGTACGAGTTCAAGGGCAGCAAGGTCATCTACTACCTGATGCTCGCCGGCCTGACCTTCCCGGTCTTCCTCGCCGTGGTGCCGTTGTTCATGACGCTGCGCGGCATGGGACTGCTCAATACCTTCCCGGGTTTGATCATCACCTACGTGGCTTTCGCGCTGCCGTTCACGGTGTTCTTCCTCTACGCCTTCTTCCGCACCCTGCCGCAGGAGATCGCCGAAGCAGCCGCGCTCGACGGTGCCGGGCCCTGGCGCATCTTCTTCACCATCATGCTGCCCATGGCCGGACCGGGCATCGCCTCGGTTGCGATCTTCAACTTCCTCGGGCTGTGGAACCAGTTCCTGCTGCCCATCGCGCTCAACACCAACGCCAAGAACTATGTGCTGAGCCAGGGCATGGCGTCGTTCGCCTCACAGGCGGGCTATGCCGTGAACTTCGGTGCGCTGTTTGCGGCCGTGGTGATCACGGTGCTGCCGGTGCTGGTCACCTACATCCTGTTCCAGCGCCAGCTGCAGGGTTCTGTGTCGGCCGGCGTACTCAAATAACCAACTGCGGCGCGCTCAACTCAGGGCGCGCCGCAACACCCCGTCAGCACCCGCCAGGTCAGCGCGTGCAACCTCGACACTCTTCCCGGTGAGCACGGTCAGAATGGCCACCTTTGTGTCGTTCTCCGCCCGCGCCATGGCCGCTTCCGCCACCTCCGCCGAACAGTTCGTTGCCTGCATCACGATCCGCACGGCGCGAGCCATCAGCTTCTCGTTGCTGGCGATCATGTCGACCATCAGGTTGCCGTAGGTCTTGCCGATCCGCACCATGCTGGCCGTCGACAGCATGTTGAGCACCAGCTTCTGCGCGGTGCCGGACTTGAGCCGGGTCGAGCCGGTGATCACTTCGGGACCAACCACCGGCGCGATCGAGATGTCAGCCATCCGGGCGATCGGCGAGTCCGGGTTGCAGGTCAGCGCCACGGTCACAGCGCCCTGCGCCTTGGCGTGCTCGAGCGCCCCTATGACATAGGGCGTCCGGCCGCTGACGGCGATGCCGACGACGACGTCGCGGGCGGTGAGCCCGATGTCGACGAGGTCAGCCGCCCCCGCCTCGGAGCGATCCTCCGCGCCCTCCGAGGCATTGACCAGCGCATCGAGCCCGCCCGCGATCAATCCGACCACCATGGTCGGCGGCACCCCGAAGGTCGGCGGGCACTCCGAAGCATCGAGTACCCCGAGCCGGCCGCTCGTCCCGGCGCCGATATAGACTAGCCGCCCGCCATTGTTGAAGGCCGCGACGATCGCGTCCACCGCCCGCGCGATCTCGGGCAAGGTCTTGCCCACTGCCTCGGGAACCGCGCGGTCCTCGGCGTTCATGGCGCCGACGATCTCGAAGCTCGACATCAGGTCGATGTCAGTCGTGCGCGGATTCCGGCCCTCGGAGACCAACTGCTGAAGCTGGGCATGCAGGGTGTCGCTGGCAGTCATGGGCGGGCTCCTCGTGTGCGTGCCGCTTTCCTACGTCGTTGGCCCGGATGGTGGAAGGCCTCTGGCGAACGCCGCGGTTCTTCGCTACATCCAATGGGCTTTCTTCAACCTCACACCCGGGACAAGGCCGGGCCATCGCAACGACATTGATGGATCGGGCACCGCCCCGAGTGAGTGCGGTGCGCCGACGCCGCTGCCGATGGAGTATTCCAGTGACTGCTGCCACCCCCTCAAAGCTCGAGGCTTTGACGATCATTCCGCCTGCCCACCCGCTGGTGGGTCGTGTCACCCCGCCGGGATCGAAATCGATCACCAACCGCGCCCTGCTGCTCGCCGCGCTGGCGAACGGCACGAGCCGACTGACCGGGGCGCTGAAGAGCAAGGACACGGCGCTCATGGCGAATGCCCTGAGTCTGATGGGCGTCGGTATCGAGGAACCGGACGAAACCACCTTCGTCGTTACCTCCGACGGAACACTCAAGGCCCCGATCGAGCCGCTGATGCTCGGCAACGCGGGGACAGCCACCCGCTTCCTCACTGCCGCAGTGTCATTGGTGAACGGCCGGGTCGTCGTCGACGGCGAGGAATCGATGCGCAAGCGGCCGATCGAGCCGCTGCTGGTCGCGCTGCGCTCGCTCGGCATCGACGCCACCGCCGAGACGGGTTGCCCACCGGTGGTCATCAACGGCACCGGGCAGTTCGGCAAGGGCAGGGTGACCATCGATGGCGGCCTGTCCAGCCAGTACGTCTCGGCGTTGCTGATGGCTGCCCCCTTCGGCGATGGCCCGATCGAGGTGCAACTCACCGGCAAGGACCTAGACGCCCGCGGCTACGTCAACCTGACGCTCGCCGCCATGCGCGCCTTCGGCGCGGAGGCCGAGCAGATCGACGAGATGACCTGGAGGGTCGAGCCCACCGGTTACCGCGCCACCGACTACGTCATCGAGCCCGATGCCTCTGCCGCGACCTACCTCTGGGCTGCCGAAGTGCTCACCGGCGGCAACATCGATCTGGGCGTGCCGATGGAGGCGTTCACCCAGCCCGACGCCGAGGCGGCGAAACTCATCCGCATGTTCCCGCACATGCCGGCGGTGATCGACGGCTCGCAGATGCAGGACGCGGTGCCGACCCTGGCCGTGCTCGCTGCCTTCAACGACACGCCGGTCCGCTTCGTCGGCATCGCCAACCTGCGCGTAAAGGAATGCGACCGTATCACCGCCGTCGCCACCGAACTCAACCGCATCCGGCCTGGGTTGGCGCATGAGGAGGGCGATGATCTGGTCGTCAACGCCGATCCGGGGTTGATGCAGATGGCGCAGCGCAACGCCCGGACCCGCATCGAGACCTATGAGGACCACCGAATCGCCATGGCCTTTGCACTGGCTGGCCTGAAGATCGGTCGGATCATCATTCTTGATCCGGACTGCGTCGGAAAGACCTACCCCGGCTACTGGGACGCCCTGCGCAGCCTTGGTGTGGAGTTGCGCTGAGGACGTCTCAGGCCGCTACGGTCTCGGCGCCGAGTGCGTCTTCGCCTATCACGGTGTTCCGGCCGGCGCGCTTGGCTGCATAGAGGCAGCGATCGGCGCGTTCGATCAGGCTCGAGGGGTTTTCGTCCCGGCGGAACAGTGCCACGCCGAATGACGCGGTGACCCGGCCGAGCTTCTCGTTGGTTGAGCGCTTCAGCAGTTCCTTCGCCTGAATGGCGCGGCGGATACTGTCGGCCACGTGCAGGGCGCCCTCGAGGTCGGTGTCCGGCAGGATGGCCCCGAACTCTTCGCCGCCGTAGCGGGCAGCGATGTCCTTGCCCTTGATGTTGGATTTCACCGTCATCGCGACCAGTCGCAGCACCTGGTCGCCGGTCTGGTGGCCCCACGTATCGTTGAAGCGCTTGAAGTGGTCGATGTCGATCAGCATCAGGCACAACGGCCTGCCGCTGTCGCACGCCTGGGCGACGGCGCGCAGTAAGCCATCGTCGAAGGCCTTGCGGTTGTAGACCTTGGTCAGCGGATCGAGCAGCGCCTCGCGGCGCACATCGTCGAGGTCACGCTGCAGTGTCGCAATTTCGGCGCGGGAGGCCTCGAGGGTGCTCTCGAGCGCCATGTTCGCACTCTGCATGCGGCGGGTCTCGACGAGCAGGGAGGTCGCCATCTGCTTGAGCCGCGCTGCCGGCACTTCCGTAGCGAGGTCGCCATTGGCCGTCTGCAGGGTAGCGGAGTAGGCATTCGCAGTCGTCATTGCCGTGTCGATGGCGTCGTGCATCGCCTCGATCCGGTTCGACATGCGCGCCGACACGCCCGTGAGGCGTTCGCTGGCATCCTGGCTGGACAGGAACTCGCTGTAGAGGCTCTCGGCCATTTCCACGCTGGGTTCGCCAGTCGCAAGAATGGCGTTGATGCGGGCATTGAGCGCCGGGTTTACACCCGTCGAGTAAATGTACAGCAGTTCATAGAAGTGCGGGTAAGGCGGGATGGTGGCCCGCTTCAGCAAATCGATCGCAGAGTTGGCGTAGCCAATGGCGCGCCTGTATTCCTGGTCTGACACCGGTACCCGCCATCCGTCCAAATCGCGAGAAGTTCGATGCGCAGTGTCTGTCGCCACCCTTAACGGTCAGTAAAAAATTCTGTCCGCGGATGTAATACGTACAAATGCGATGATCACAAACCTGCGTGGCGCGACGATTTGTCCGTTTCGACCGCCTCAGTCGACCTTGGTGGCTCGCAAAAGGAAGGCGGGGATCGGACCATCCGACCCGAACGGCGATTCGGCATCGATGCCATCGACCTTCCGGTCGGACCAATCCTGGGTCTCGTCACGGGCAGGGCGGGACTCCCGACGCGGCTGACGGGCCTCGCCGCTCGACCCGGTCCGGCCACGCGGCGCTGCCTCAGGCCGAGCACGTGGCGCGGCCTCGGCCCGGGGGCGCGGTGCTTCTTCGGTCCGTTCACGCGGAGCCGGTTCGACGCGGTCGCGTGCCGGTTCTTCGGCGCGGGCCCGTGGCGCCGCTTCAGTCCGGGCCCGGGACGCTGCTTCGCTCGGCGTATTCTGCGACCGGGACGACCCGGCGCGACCACGGGTGGCGCCGCGACGCGCCCGCGCGGGACGCTCGGCGTGCGTTTCGTCTTCCGCAGGGGCGGTGACGGTTGCGTCGCCTGAAAGCTTGGCTTCCGGGATGTCCTGGCCGATCAGTTTGGTGATCGCATCGATGTATTTGGTGTCGGACGGCGTTCGCAGCGTGATCGAAACACCCGAACGGCCGGCACGGCCAGTGCGCCCGATGCGGTGCACGTAATCCTCGGCGTGCGTCGGCACATCGAAGTTGAACACGTGGCTGACGGCCGGGATATCAAGCCCGCGGGCCGCGACGTCCGAGGCCACCAGTAGCGTCAGCCGGTTGTTCTTGAACGCATCGAGCGTCTCGGTGCGGCTCTTCTGGTCCATGTCGCCATGCAGGCCACCGGCCGAAAAGCCATGCCGCTCCAGCGAGCGGGCGAGGGTGGCGACGTCACGCTTGCGATTGCAGAAGATGATCGCGTTGGTCAGCCCATCTTCGGCGCGGATAAGGGCGCGCAGCGCTGCGCGCTTGTCCTCGGGGCTGGACGAGACCTTCACCGATCTCTGCTCGATGGTGTCGGCCGTCGATGCGGCGCGGGACACCTGCACGTGCACCGGGTCCTTGAGGAACTTCTTGGTCAGGCGCTCGATCTGCGCATCCATGGTGGCGGAGAACAGCAACGTCTGGCGCCGCGGCGGCAGGCGCAAGCAGATCTTCTCGATGTCGTCGATGAAGCCCATGTCGAGCATGCGGTCGGCTTCGTCGATCACGAGGATCTCGACGCCGTTCAGCATGATCTTGCCGCGGTCGATCTGGTCGAGCAGCCGGCCGGGGGTGGCGATGAGCACATCGACGCCGCGGTCGAGCTTCTTGTTCTGGTCCTCGAACGACACGCCGCCGATGATCAGCGCCATGGTGAGGCGATTGTTCTTGCCGTACTTCTCGAAATTCTCGGAAACCTGCGCGGCAAGTTCGCGCGTCGGCTCGAGGATCAAGGTGCGCGGCATGCGCGCCCGGGCCCGGCCGCTTTCGAGCAGCGTCAGCATGGGGAGCACGAAGCCCGCCGTCTTGCCGGTGCCGGTCTGGGCGATGCCGATGATGTCCTTTTTTTCAAGGATCAGCGGGATGGCCTGCGCCTGGATATCGGTGGGCTTGGTGTACCCGGCCGAGGCGACCGCATCGACCACCTTCGCGCTCAGACCAAGGCCGTTAAAATCGTCTGCCAAATCAGTAGTTTCCGCTCAAGTCGAAGGATATCACATGTCGACGAGCAGCTACTTGAGAAGGTGCGGTCGACCATCGGTCGCGAACAGCCGGCTAAGGGGGGCCAAACCGCGCCGACGGTCCGGAATCCCACCTATTGCGGACAAGTGCGGCGCGGGCCGGAACATAGTGGAAACCCCTTGCGAGTCAACGGGATTCACGGCCGGGTGATTAATGGAGGGGCGTGCAGACCGGTGCGGACTAGATATCGAGGTCCGTCACGAACGCCGCGTTCTCCTGGATGAAGTCGAAGCGGGCCTCCGGGCGGTTGCCCATCAGGCGGTCGACGGCCGCAGTGGTTTCCGCTCGATCCTGGCGAACTCGGACCTGCAGCAGGGTGCGGGTCTTCTTGTCCATGGTGGTTTCGCGCAGGTGGACATAGGGCATCTCGCCGAGGCCCTTGAACCGGGTAACGTCGGTCTTCTTGCCCTTGAAGTCGGTCGCGATGATCTGGTCGCGCTGCGCCTCGGTCATGGCGTAGGCGACCTTGGGGCCTGACGTAATGCGGAATAGGGGCGGCAGGGCGAGGTAGAGGTGGCCGCCGTCGATGAGCTTCGGCATCTCCTGGTAGAAGAAGGTCATCAGCAGCGAGGCGATGTGAGCGCCGTCAACATCGGCATCGGTCATCAGGATGACCTTGTCGTAGCGCAGGTCGTCGTCGCGATAGCGATCGCGGGTGCCGCAGCCGAGCGCCTGCACCAGGTCGGCGATCTGCTGGTTGGCGTTGAGCTTCTCGCGCGTCGCGCCGGCGACGTTGAGGATCTTGCCACGTAGGGGCAGGATGGCCTGGCTGACGCGATCGCGCGCCTGCTTGGCCGAACCACCAGCCGAGTCACCCTCGACGATGAAGAGTTCCGCGCCCTGCGCCGCGCCCTGCGAGCAATCGGCGAGCTTGCCGGGCAGGCGGAGCTTGCGCGTCGCCGACTGGCGATCGATCTCACGCTCCTTCTTGCGGCGGATACGCTCGTCGGCGCGCTCGATGGACCAGTCGAGCAGCTTGCTCGCCTCCTTGGGCGAGGCGGCAAGCCAGTGGTCGAAGGCGTCGGAGATGGCCTTGTCGACGATGCGGGTGGCTTCGGGCGAGCTCAGCTTGTCCTTGGTCTGGCCAACGAACTCGGGCTCGCGGATGAACACCGACATCATCGCCGAGCAGGAGACGAACAGGTCCTCGGCGGTGATCTGGGCGGCGCGCTTGTTGCCGCTCAGTTCGCCGTAATTGCGCAGGCCGCGCAGCAGGGCGACGCGCAGGCCCTGTTCGTGCGTGCCGCCATCGCCGGTTGGCACGGTGTTGCAGTAGGATGAAACAAAGCCGTCGCCGAGGCACCAGCTCACGGCCCACTCGACCGCGCCGTGGGTGCCCGGTTTGCCGGTGATGCCCGAGAACATCTCGTCGACGATGCGGGGTTCGCCCTCGATGCGGTTGGCGAGGAAGTCCTTGAGGCCGCCGGGGAAGTGGAACGTCGCCTTGGCCGGCACCTCGCTGGTCGCGAGGCTCTCGTCGCACGTCCAACGGATTTCCACGCCGCCGAACAGGTAGGCCTTGGAGCGCGCCATCTTGAACAGGCGCGCCGCCGAGAACCTGTGCTCGTGGAAGATGTCGGGATCTGGGTGGAAGCGCTGCGTGGTGCCGCGGCGGTTCTGGACCTTGCCAAGCGCCTCGACCGGGCCAAGCGGCTTGCCCCGCGAGAAGCTGAGGCGGAACAGCTGCTGGTCGCGCGCCACCTCGGTGATCAGCGAATCCGACAGGGCGTTGACAACCGAGACGCCGACGCCGTGCAGGCCGCCCGAGGTCTCATACGCCTTGCCGTCGAACTTGCCGCCGGCATGAAGCCGGGTCATGACGATCTCGAGGGTCGAGACGCCGGGGAACTTCGGGTGGTTCTCGACCGGGATGCCGCGGCCGTTGTCGGTCACCGTCAGGAAGCCGTCCTCGCCCAGATGCACCTCGATGCGGGTGGCATGGCCGGCAATGGCTTCATCCATCGAGTTGTCGATGACTTCGGCGAACAGGTGGTGCAGGGCATTGGCGTCGGTACCGCCAATATACATGCCCGGGCGGCGGCGCACCGGCTCGAGGCCTTCGAGCACCTCGATGTCGGCGGCCGAATAGGTATGCGCGACCGTGTTCGGCACCGGGGCAGGGGTCGCCTTGGGCGTCACCGACTCTGGCTTGGTGCGACGCGGCACGGGTGCTGCATCGTCGGGACCGCCGAACAGGTCTTCGATCGCCATGAAACCTCCGTCTCGGGTGCGCGAATCGCGCACCAAAAGCTAGCACGAACTGGGCTGGGGTGAGTTCAGACGGGAGATAGGGCGTACGCGCTGGCGCGTCAATCGGGAGGAACAAGATATGAACATCAGATTGCGCGGCAATGACGCCTTGCGAGCGCCATGATGGTGAACGTCACATGAACACCGATGTCCGGGGAGGTTAAGTTTCGCACCGCTAGGTTGGGGGTCAAGCTAGTGGAACCTGGCATATATCTACCAAGGAGACTCCCAATGACCCTCGCCCTTTCCACCCTCAAGAAATCCGGCCGTGCGGCCCTGGTCGCCCTCGCGATGGGCGCCGTCAGCATGACCGCCATGCCCGCCCAGGCCGCTGAGCCGTCGTTCAACTTCCAGCTCGGCATTGGCAACAATGGCGGCGTGATGGGCTTCGAGCTCAACAACCAGAACCGGAAGAAATTCCGGCCGATCCAGCGGTGCCTGACCAACAACCAGGTCGAGCGCGGCCTGAAGTACTACGGATTCGACGACGCCGATGTCGTGCGCCGTCTGTCCAGCACCCGCGTTCTCGTGGTTGCCGAGTGGAACAACCGTTACTACTCGATGACCGTGAACAAGTGCTCGGGCAAGGTCGGCAACGTGAAGCGCCTCCGCCGCGGCTACGACTTCTACGATGGTCCGTCGAAGGGCCCGCAGGGTGGCTTCGGCTTCCAGAAGGACGGCTTCTCGTTCCAGTTCGGCTTCAACTAAGCCGGATGGCAGGAGCAACGCTCCCTGCCTGAACGTTACGATCCCGGCCTCATGTGAGGCCGGGATTTTCGCTTTCGAGGGCACTACTCAAGGAGACTGATGAATGAAGATTGCTTCCATCCTCCGGGCCGGCGTGCTCGGCCTCGCCCTCGCGGCGGCTTCGCTGCCGGTGCAGGCTGCCAGTATTCAGTTCCAGTTCGGCACCGGCGAAGGTTTCGGCTTCCGCCGTCCGCTGATCTGCATCGAGCTGACCGACCGGCAACTGCGCGAGGCGGTGGCGGATCAGGGCTACCGGAGCATCTACCTCAACGTGCGCAACGATCGCCGCATCCAGGTTCGGGCCACAAAAGGCGAGTGGGTGTACCTGCTGAGAGTTTCTACCTGCACCGGCGCAATTCTCGATCGTGATCGGCTGCGTCGTTCCTGACGAATTGTCTCGCAAAATCAACGCGCTCGGTACCTTGGATGGTGCCGGGCGCGTCCTTTTGGGGCAGGGCGTTCAGACTTCGTTTGCTTTGTCTCAGCACTTTTTTAAGCGGCGCCGGGTAACCTCACGGACATACGGTTTTGAGTTCGGAGTAGCCGTATGCGTGCCAGCCAAAGCTCTGCGTATTCTGGGGCTCAGCGGGCGCGCCAGTTTGACGGGTGGTTGCAAGCCGGGTTGAAAAGTTCTGCGTACCGGCTTGCCCATCTCGTTCTGCCGCGTCCGGTCTACGTGACCGTGATCGCGGCGCTATTTTACCTTGCGTGACACCTGAACTGCCCCTCACCCGGCCGCTGGCAAGGCGAATCCGAGGCGTATGAGGTCGAACTTGCGATGGCCTCGCAGCCTCGCTATAACCCCGCTATCCGCAACACCAGCGCAAGGGAGGTCGGCGTGGATTGTCGTTTCGATGTGCACCGCAGCCGTGGCCCTGTTGGTGCCCTGCAGCATTCGTTGCAGGGCTGACCGAGCGGGTCCGGACGGCATTTCGTTGTTCACCTCAGGTCTGCCCGTACCGGCTTGACGCATCGCGCGAGCCTTACGCCTTTCCAGACCAGTGAGAATGAAATGGGCTCGATCAGCCTCCAGAACCTTTCCATCATTGCCGGCGCGCAGTTGTTTCGCGACCTGAGCGTCGTGATCGCTGACGGCGACCGGGTCGGCCTCATCGCCGGCAACGGCCTCGGCAAGACCACGCTGCTGCGGATCATCGCCGGCCTCACCGAAGCGACCAGTGGCGACGTCGTCCGTTCGCGCGGGCTTCGCCTCGGCTATGTCGAGCAGGATGTCGCCAAGGGCCTCATGGGCCTCACCATGCGCGATGCCGTGCTCGCTGCCCTGCCGCCCGCCGACCGGGACGCCGACGCCTGGAAGGCCGACGTGGCGCTCGACGGCTTCGATACGCCGTGGGAGATGCGCGACCGGCTGGTCGGCGAACTGTCCGGCGGCTGGCAGCGGCTGATGCTGATCGCCCGGGTCTGGGTAAGCGAGCCCGATGCACTGCTGATGGACGAGCCGACCAACCATCTCGACCTCGCCAAGATCTTCCGGCTAGAGCAATGGCTCAACCGCGAGGCGCGCAATGTGCCGCTGCTGGTGGCCAGCCACGATCGCGATTTCCTCGACGCGGTGACCAACCGGACGCTGTTCCTGCGCCCCGGCACGTCGCGCTACTTCCCGCTCAGCTACACGGCGGCGCGGGCGGAGATCGAACGGGAGGACGAGGCACAGCTCGCCCAGAACGAGCGCGACCTCAAGGAGGCCACCAAGCTGCGCAAGCAGGCGGCGAAGCTCAAGAATATCGGCATCAACTCGGGCAGCGACCTGCTCATCACCAAGACCAAGCAACTCAAGGACCGGGCAGCGAAGATCGAGGAGCGGGTCGTCGAGACCCACAAGAGCGCTCGGGCGAGATCCGGCTCGCCAACCGCGGCACCCATGCGCGGCTGCTGGTGGGCATCGAGAACGTCACGGTCGCCACCCCCGTCGGCACACCGCTGTTCCGTATCGAAAAACTGCACATCTTCCAGGGCGAGCGCATTGTGCTGCTCGGCCGCAACGGCACCGGCAAATCGCAGTTCGTGAAGCTGCTGAACCGGGCGATTGCGGGAGGCGGTGTCGAAGGCATCAAGGTCACGCCGTCGGTGGTGCTCGGCTATACCGACCAGGACATGAGCCAGTTGCCGGACCGGGAGACGCCGGAGGCGTTCATCGGCACCCGGTACAACCTGCCGGACGCGCGGGTGCGCAGCCTGCTGGCGGCAGCCGGGTTCACCATCGAGAAGCAGGGCCGGCCGATGTCGGAGCTGAGTTTCGGGCAGCGCGCCCGGGTCGGGCTGCTGGCGCTGCGGCTGACAGAGCCGAACTTCTACGTGATGGACGAGCCGACCAACCATGTCGACATCCCCGGCCGGGAGACGCTGGAGAGCGAGATCCTGGAGCACGATGCAACGGGTGTCCTGGTGTCACATGACCGCAGTTTCGTGCGGAACGTCGGCAACCGCTATCTGCTGATCGACGGCAAGCGGTTGAAGCCCGTCGAAGGACCAGAAGACTTCTTCGAAGAGATGGCGCTCGGCGATGCGTAGATGCAGTAAGTTTATCCTTATGAATTGCCTTAGGAGATGATTTACTTGGCTGGCTCTATGTTCTGAGGAGGAACTTGGGGAATACTGACATGGATACGGCAGTGCTGGACGGTGCGAGTGCCTTGAAGGCCGTCGACCGACGCAGCGAAGTTCGGTTCGAGGGTGGGTTGGTCGCGAGTTTCACGATGCCATCCGCTCATGGTGTGCGGGTGGTGCCGTGCATGATCGTCAGCCTGTCGGCTTCGGGGATGCGCATCGGCACCGACGAGGCGGCCGGGCTGGGGCAGGCGGTCTGGGTCGATATCGATGGGTTCGGGCCGGTTCGCGCCAGCGTCGAGACGGTCCGGCATGATGGCTTCATCTGCGAGAACCTGCTGAATGAACCCGCCCGAAAGCGACTGGGCACCTGGGTGGCCTGGCTGGCCCGGCGAGGCGGCCGCCTGCACCGGGACAAGCGGGTGTTCATGCGCACCCGGCCCCATGACAGCCGCACCACCGTGGCGTTCGAGGATGGCGAGATGATTGCCGTGGCGCTGAAAGATGTTTCCCGCTCCGGCGCTGCAGTCGTCAGCACGTATGCTGCGCCGATCGGGACGCCGGTCATGGTCGGGCGCGTCGCCGGAAAAGTCAGCCGGACCTTCGCCGGCGGCTTCGCGGTCGAGTTCGACCGGGTGGTGGAAGCGGCGGAGGCCGACCGGCTGGTCAGTGGCTACCAGATCAAGGCCCTGCCGCTGACCGCAGTCGGCTGACTGCCGGCAATCAGTCCTCGCGCGTCAGCACATGCGCCGGGCCGACGATGTCGAGCCGCACCACGGCGCCGACCTCGGGCGCGCTCAGCGACGAGGTCTCGAGCGTCAGGCTCTGCTTGTCACCCGATTCCTCCGGACGCCACATCGCTTCGACGACCAGTCGGCACCGCGCGCCGTGGAAGGACTGGCTGAGGACACGGCCGGTCGGGCCATTGGTCCGCGTGGCGCTATCGAGCGCCGTGACGGCGATCTGCTCGGTCCGCAGCATGATGGTGGCGCGGCCATTGGCGCCGATGGCGTTGGTCTCGATCGGGCCGAAGATCGAGAGCGCCCGGCCATCTTCCATCTTCGCATCGATGATCAGCGCGTCGCCGAGAAAGCGCGCCGTCAGCGCATCGGCCGGCTCGCGGTAGAGCGTCTGCGGCGTTCCGGCCTGGATCAGCGCGCCATCGCGCATCACCGCGAGGTGGTCGGCGAAGCCAAGTGCCTCGGCCCGGTCGTGGGTGACGAGGATCGAGGCGATTCCGGCGGCCCGCAGCGCATCGCCGACCATCTCCCGCATCGCCTCGCGAAGCCCCGCATCGAGGGCGGAGAACGGCTCGTCGAGCAGCATCAGTTTGGGCTTGCGGGCGAGCGCGCGGGCGAGGGCGACGCGCTGCTGCTGGCCGCCCGAGAGTTCGTGCGGGCGACGATCGCGCATGGTGGCCGGCAGGCCCACGAGATCCATCAACTCGGTGACGCGCACGCGGCGGGTGGGGTCTGAGCGTTCGAGGCCAAAGCCGATGTTCTCGGCGATCGACAGGTGCGGGAACAGCGCCCCCTCCTGTGCCACGTAACCGATGCCGCGGCGATGGGCCGGGGTGTTGGTGAGGTCCCGGCCCTCGAGCAAAACCTGTCCGCTGTCCGGGGTTTCGAAGCCGGCGATGATGCGCAGCACCGTGGTCTTGCCCGATCCGGACGGACCGACAATCGCCGTGCGGCTGTTCGCCGGCACGGCGAGGTTCACGCCATCGAGGGCCAGATGATCGCCAAAGCGCTTGCTGACGGACTTCAGTTCGAGGAGCGTCACTTGACCACCCTGTCGGCTTCGAGCCGCAGCAACAGGACGAGCGGCAGGGAGAGCAACACCATGAGCAGTGCATAGGGCGCGGCCGACGAGAAGTCGAGTTCGGCCGTGTAGGCCCAGAACCGGGTGGCGAGCGTACGGACGCCGTTCGGCGCCAGCATCAGCGTACCGGTCAGCTCGTTGGCAATGCCGAGCCCCACCAGCGCCGCCGCCGCGAACGCACCGGGCGCCGCGAGGCGAACCGTGGTCTGGAACACGGCAACCAGCGGCGGCTTGCCGAGGCTCTGCGCGGCCCGCTCCAGTTCGACCGGGGCCTGCGCGATCGAGGCCCGCAGACCGACCATGGCCCGGGGCAGGAACATCAGCAGGTAGGCGAGCAGCAGTGTCGCCATGGTCTGGTAGAGCGGCAGCGCCACCCGTACGGTGATGGTTACCAGTGCCAGGGCCACGATGACGCCGGGCAGGGCGCCGACATAGTAGTGCGACGACTCGATCAGCCGGGCCAGCCGGCTTGGCGCCCGGACCGACAGCCAGGCAGCCGGCAGGGCGGCGACGATGGTGATGCCGGCGCCGGCGAGGGCAAGGAAGGCGGTTTGGCCGAGCGCGGGGACGATGCTGTCGAGCTTCCAGATATCAGTGCCGCCCAGCACCAGCCAGCGCGTGAGCGTGTAGAGCGGCACGCCCACGGACAGCAGCACCACCGCCGTCAGCGCCAGCTGCGACGACAGGGCCCAGCGGCCGAGATGCCCCCGCCCCGTGGAGCGCGCCGAGCCGCCGCCGACCCGGGCGTAGCGCGCATCGCCGCGGACGAACGATTCGAGCCCCAGCAGCGCGAAGCACAGCAGCACCAGCACGCCGCCGAGCAGGTTGGCGGCCGGGCCGTTGAACACCGACTGGAACTGGTCGACGATCGCCGTGGCGAAGGTGTCGTAGCGCATCAGCACATAGAGACCGTATTCGGCGAGCAGGTGCAGGCCGATGAGCAGGGCGCCGCCGCTGATGGCGAGCCGGAGCTGCGGCAGCACCACGCTGAAGAAGATGGCAGCAGGCGACTTGCCAAGTGACGCTGCGGTTTCCTCGAGCGCCGGATCGAGGCGTCGCAACTGCGCCGCGACCGGCAGGTACATGAACGGGAAATAGGCCAGGATGGAGACCAGCGCCGCGCCGAACAGCCCGTACAGTCCCGGGGCGACGGTGTTCCAGGCGTAGGACTGGACAAAGGCGGGGACGGCGAGCGGCGCGACCAGCAGCCAGCTCCAGGTGCGGCGCAGCGGCAGGTTTGTCCGCTCGGTCAGCCAGGCGAGGCCGACCGACAGCCCGATGGCCACCGGCAACGTCACTGCCACCAGCGCCAGGGTATTGACGACGAGTTCGCCCACCCGCGGGCGGAACACCATTGCGCTCGCCGTATCCCAGCCGCTGTCGATCGCGACAAAGACAATGAAGCCGAGCGGGATCAGGCTCAGCAGCGCGACGAGCGCAGCCGCGGAGGTCACCGCGAGGTGGCGGGGGCGCAGTCTGGGACGCCGCAGGGTGGCGGAGGGCAACAGGCTCATGGCCCGCTTTCTTCACGAAACAGGCGCCCGCCGCGGTAACGCTGCGGCGGGCTAAACCTGACAGGTTCTATCAGAGAAGGCCGGCGGCCGTCATCAGTTCAGTGACCCTGGCATTGTCGAGGCTGGACTGGTCGACGCTAGGAGCGCCGAGGCTGGCGAGGGGCGGCAATGCAGCGTTCGCCGCTTCACCCACGCCGATGGCGTACTCGAACGAGGTTCCCTCGCGCAGGATTTTCTGGCCGCCCGGTCCGGTGATGAACTTGAGGAAGCTGAACGCCGCGTCCTTGCGCGGGCTCGACTTCAGCACGCCACCGCCCGAAACGGAGACAAAGGCGCCCGGA
The DNA here is from genome assembly GCA_903842455.1 of uncultured Hyphomicrobiales bacterium. Taxonomy (GTDB): domain Bacteria; phylum Pseudomonadota; class Alphaproteobacteria; order Rhizobiales; family Devosiaceae; genus Devosia_A. Next base: position 19,778 of record CAIMLX010000154.1, read on the forward strand.
TCGCCATTGCCGAAATAGTGCAGGCCGACATTGGCACTCGATTCCTTCGTGCCGGCCTGATCGCCGAAGAAGTAATAGTGGTAGATCAGCGCGCCATCGACTTCGCCCTTGTTGGCGGCGGCCATGGCGGTGCGGTTGCCGCGGACGATCACCGCGTTCTCCTTCATCGCCTTCAGCCACTCGAGCGTGGCGTCCTCGCCCTTTAGCTGCAGGTAGGCGCCGATGATGGCCTGGAAGTCCGCGCCCGACGGGGAGGCGGCCCAGCGGCCCTTCCACTCGGGCTTGGCCAGATCGTCCATGCTCTTTGGCAGGGTGTCAGCGGTCAGCTTGTCCGTGTTGTAGGCAAAGACGGTCGAGCGCGCGGCAATGCCGGTCCACTCGCCGTCAGCGGCGCGGAACCCGGTGGGGATCTGGTCGAGGATGTCCTGCGGCAGCGGCTCGAACAGGCCGGCCTTGTCAACCAGCACCATGGCGGGCGAGTTCTCGGTCAGGAACACGTCCGCCGGCGAGTTGGCGCCTTCCTGCAGTATCTGGTTGCCCACTTCGAGGTCGGAGCCCTGCCGGATGGTGACCGCAATCCCGGTTTCGGCGGTGAAGGCGTCGGCCCATTCCTGGGTCAGGGATTCGTGCTGGGCGTTGTAAACGGTGATGCCGGCGTCCTGAGCCGATGCAGGCACAGTCAGGGCGGCCAGTGCGACGCCGATCACCAGCGTGGACAGGGCGAATTTCATGGAAGGGCCTCGGTTGCGTCCACCAGATTGGGGTGAGCGCCGGCAGCTAACTTATTGTGATCCAGCAGGTCAACTTAACTCGCGAGACATTGAAATAGTGAGTGGCTCGCTGGGAACCCAACATGCTTACGCCTTCGCCGCCGGCAGCAGCCCCCTGAACGCCTTCCAGACGGGGACGAAGACCCGGGTCACCAGGGGGATTAGCACGAGGCCGAGCAGCAGCCCGAAGATGCCGTCGCCCACGATGGTGACGAGTTCGGCACCGAATGCGCCCACGGCTTCCGCGACCGGGTGCGCGATCGACTCGATCAGGTGATCGACCTGCGGCAGGCCGAACTCGGCGAGGCCGTGGATGAAGATGCCGCCGCCGACCCAGATCATCGCGGCCGTGCCGACGACGCTGAGGATACGCATCACCCACGGCATGGCGATGAGGATGCCGCGGCCCGTCGCGCGACCGGCGCCGGTTTTCGCCTTGCGCGCCATGGCGAGGCCGATGTCATCGGCCTTTACGATCAGCGCCACCGCGCCATAGACCAGCAGGGTTATGCCGATGCCCACCACGGCCAGCACTGCTGCCTTCTCCCAGAAGGGCAGGCTCTCGGGCAGCGTCCCGAGCGCGATCGTCATGATCTCGGCCGATAGGATGAAGTCGGTCTGGATGGCGCCGTTGATCCGCGCGGTCTCGAGCATCGCCGGATCGCTGACGGCAGGTTCGAGGTCGTGCGCCTCGGCATGGGCCTGATGCGGAAACACCGCCTCGAACACCTTCTCGGCGCCCTCGAAGCTGAGATAGGCGCCACCGAGCGCCAGCAACGGCGTGATCGCCCACGGCGCGAAAAAGCTCAGCGCCAGCGCGGCGGGGAGCAGGATCAGCAGCTTGTTGCGCACCGAGCCCGCCGCGATTCGCCAGACGATCGGCAGTTCGCGGTCGGCGGTGAAGCCGGTGACGTAGTTCGGCGTTACCGCCGTATCGTCGATCACCGCGCCGGCCGCCTTGAGCCCGGCCTTGGCCGCCTGGCCCGCCACGTCGTCGATCGACGCGGCCGCCACCTTGGCGAGCGCGGTGACGTCGTCGAGTAGTCCAAGAAGTCCGACGCTCACGAGAGAAATTCCTTGCTGTGTGGTGTGAGGTTGCGCGAAACTGTGCGCCGCCTCAAGCTCGCTCCGGGGAGGGCTGGTCTTTGCTATACGGGAAGCTCGTCGGCGAGGGAAAAGTCGCCGAGGTGTTCGAATACGGCGAGGGCAGGGTGCTGAAGCTCTACCGGGCCGGCCAACTGGAGTCCGACGCCCGGCGCGAGTTGGCGATCCTCGATGCCGTTGAAGCCGCCGGCATTGCCGCGCCGCGCGCCTTCGATCTGGTGCAGGTCGAAGGGCGCTGGGGCGTCGTGATGGGCAAGGTTGAGGGCCGGCCCTTTGCCGAGCCGATGCTCGCCGACCCCGAAGGTGCCCGTCCGTACTTTGCTGCGATGGTGCGGCTGCACCTCGGTATCCACGCCGCCTCAGGGCAGGCGCTGGGGCCGCTCAAGGTGCGGCTGGCGCGAAAGATCGCGGCCACCGACCTCGGTGATCCGGCGAAGGACCGGCTACGCGACAGGCTCACCCGGCTGCCCGGGGGCGACCGGGTGCTGCACGGTGACTTCCACCCTTACAACATCCTCGGCTCCCTTGAGGACGCGGTGGTGGTCGATTGGCTGGATGCCACGCAGGGTCCGCCCGCCGCTGATGTCTGCCGCAGCTGGCTGCTGCTGCAGAGCGTCTCGCGCGACATCGCCGACGCCTATCTCGCCGCCTACCTGGCGGCCAGCCCGCTGGATCGCACGACCGTATTCGCATGGCTGCCGGTGCTTGCCGCGGCGCGGCTCACCGAGAATGTCCCCGATGAGATCCCGGCGCTGATGGCGATGGTCGAAGCCGGCTGAAACCGCTAGTGCTGCCGCAACGACGATGAAGCGGAGGCGGCATGCTCCCCTGGGTAGAACTTGGCCGGGCGAAGGTTCCCGGCGGCGGCGAGTTCCGCCTGATGCAGCGCGGGCAGGAGTTCACCATCTTCGCCGGCACCATCGGCCTGATGTCATCGCGGCAGTCGGGTTCCGAGGAAGCGATGGCGAAGATCGCTTTCGAGCGAGTCGGGGCGAAGCCGAAGGTCAAGGTGCTGATCGGCGGGCTGGGCATGGGCTTTACCCTGCGCCGGACGCTCGCCGATTTCGGTCCCGATGCGCAGATCACCGTCGCCGAACTGGTGCCGGAAATCGCCGACACATGGGCGCGCGGCCCACTGGCAAAAGTTCATGGCCCAAGCATCGATGATGCACGATTATTGCTGGTGGTTGATGAGGTTGGCGCGGTCATGGCGCGCGACAAATACGACGCCATCCTGCTCGACGTCGACAACGGCCCCGAGGGCCTGTCGCGCCCCGGCAACGACGCGCTCTACAGCCACGCCGGCATCGCGCGCGCCAAATCCGCCCTGAAACCGGGCGGCCTGCTGGCAGTCTGGTCCGTCGCCCCCGACCCGCACTTCACCAAACGCCTGCAGCAATCGGGCATGCAGGTCGAGGAACTGAAAGCCCGCGCCCACGGCGGCCGGGGCGCCCGCCACGTCATCTGGGTGGCGACGAAAGGTTAGAGATTCCGGTCTGGGCTACAATATTTGAGTCCCGGGTGTCCGACTGAGGCAGCCTGCCTCGTCAAAGGGTCAGATGCGGCGTGGGCCGCGTCGACACCAGAGGACACTTCGATGAAAACCCTTGCCCTGGCCGCGATGCTCGCGGCGATCTCGATGCCGGCAGCGGCGGCGCCCTACACACTCTTCATCTACGAGGGCGCCGAGCAGCTCGCGCTGCGCCCGGCCCAGAGCGAAGCGGCGGCCGCGTACTGGGCGGCCTATGACGCTTTCGGAAAAGAACTGGCAGCGGCCGGCGTACTGCGCGGCGGATCGGCGCTGAACGCCGGTGCTCCGGTATCGGTCGTGGACGCGGCCGGGCCGGCTGCCGCCGATGCCCCCTATGCCGCATCACCGCTCCTGCTCGGCGGCTACTTCCAGATCGACGTCGCCAGCGATGCCGAAGCCATCGACTGGGCGCGCAAGATGCCGACCGGCGGGGTCGGCATCGTCGAGGTCAGGGCGGGGTATCCCGTCCCTGGGATGGCGATGTAGTTTCGGGGATCGGAGGCAAGACCATGCAGTACATGCTGATGTTCTACGAGACGGAAACCGAGTTTGCGAAGCGGGACGACAGTGCCGCGGCACCGGCCTACTGGGGCGCCTGGAACGCCTATATCGGGGCGATGAACGCCGCCGGGATCGTGCTGCGCGGGGATGGCCTGCTGCCACCCGGTGCCGCCACCACCGTTCGCGTCGAGGATGGCGAGCGGCTGGTGCAGGATGGGCCTGTCTCGGCGACCAAGGAGCAACTGGGCGGCTATTTCGTGATCGAGGTCGACACTCTCGACGACGCCCTGGCCTGGGCAGCGCGAAGCCCCAACCTCGCCGCGGGAGCAACCGAGGTGCGGCCTGTGCTCCCGCCTCCGCCGCAGGTCTGAACGCGGTGGAGCTGACCGGCAAAGGGTTGGCGGGGCGGGCGGCCGAAAGGGCTGCCCGCCAATCGTACGGACGGCTGCTGGCCTATCTCGTCAGAGCGTGGCGCGACGTGGCGGCAGTGGAGGACGCGCTCGCCGAGGCATTCACCCGTGCGCTGGTTGTCTGGCCCCGCGACGGCGTGCCCGACAATCCCGACGGATGGCTGCTGGTCGCTGCCCGCAACAAGCTGCTCGATGGGGCACGATCTGCGGCGGTGCGCCAAACCGCCCTCGCGTCGCTCAAGCTCACGACCGCCGTCGCTGCCGAGGACCCGCCCATGATTCCGGACAAACGACTCGAGCTGATGTTCGTCTGCGCGCATCCGGACATCGATCCGGCGGTGCATACCGCGCTGATGCTACAATGCGTGCTGGGCCTGAGTGCCGAGCGGATCGGGTCATCATTCCTGGTTTCGCCGGACGCCATGGGACGCCGCCTCAGTCGCGCCAAAGCCAGGATCAGGGATGCCGGCACCGGGTTCGAGGTGCCCGACGCATCGGCCGTTGCGGGTCGGCTGGGTGCGGTGATGGAGGCAATCTATGCTGCCTATGGGCAGGGCTGGGACAGCATCGCGAGCGACGATGCCGGCCGCAAAGGGCTGAGCGAGGAGGCCATCTGGCTGGCTCGAGCGCTGGTATCGGTCGCCCCGGGTGACGCCGAACCCCGCGGGCTGCTTGCCCTCATGCTGTTCTGCGAAGCGCGCGCCAAAGCGCGTCGCGCCGATCTGCGGTATGTCCCGCTGGCTGATCAGCAGGTCGACCTGTGGGACCGCGAAATGATTGCTGCCGCAGAGCGGGCCCTGGCTGCCGCAGGCGCCATGCGGGCGCCGGGGAGGTTCCAGCTCGAGGCAGCGATCCAGTCGGCGATGGTGCAGTCGCGACTGACCAGTACCGACCTCCGAGTGCCATTGCTGCGTCTCCACGGGGCGCTGGTCAGCGTAGCGCCGACGCTCGGCAATCGGCTGGGCTGGATCGCGGCGCTCAGCGACGTGGACGGGCCGCAGGCCGGGCTGAAAGCCCTCGACGAGCTTCCCCATCAGCGGATCAGGAGCTACCAGCCATATTGGGCGGTACGCGCGCATCTGCTTGGGCGCGCCGGTGCCGGTGCCGGTTTCATCGACGAGGCGTTCTCGAACGCCATCGGCCTGAGCACCGATGCAGCGACCCGTGCCTATCTCATCGAGAAGCGCGCGATGCTGACCCGGCAATGAAGAAGGGCCCCGAGAGGCCCTTCCAGATTTCCGTCGATCGTTCAGCCGCTTAGGCCGAGTAGTACATTTCGTACTCGACCGGGTGCGGGGTGTGCTCGTACTTGATCACTTCGGTCATCTTCAGCTCGATGTAGCTGTCGATCTGGTCGTTGTCGAACACGCCACCGGCGAGCAGGTACTCGCGGTCCTTGTCGAGCGACTCGAGCGCTTCGCGGAGCGAGCCGCAAACGGTCGGGATCATCTTCAGCTCTTCCTTGGGCAGCTCGTACAGATCCTTGTCCATCGGGTCGCCCGGGTGGATCTTGTTCTTGATGCCGTCGAGGCCGGCCATCAGCATGGCGGCAAAGCCGAGATACGGGTTCGCCAGCGGATCGGGGAAGCGGACTTCCACGCGCTTGGCCTTGGGCGAGGTGCCGTGCGGGATACGGCAGGAGGCCGAGCGGTTGCGCGCCGAGTAGGCGAGCAGCACGGGCGCTTCGAAGCCGGGAACCAGACGCTTGTAGGAGTTGGTGGTCGGGTTGGTGAACGCGTTGATCGACTTGGCATGCTTGATGATGCCGCCGATGTAGTAGAGC
>CAIMLX010000155.1 GCA_903842455.1 uncultured Hyphomicrobiales bacterium
ATGCAAGGGCGCTCGAGATCGAGCTTCGGATTGATGCAAAAAACGCCCTGCACCTGGCAGGACCCCATACCGGCATGGTGTAGCATAGCTAAACTGGCTGTCGAGAAAACCCGCGAAAGCCGAGCTTTTTCGTGCTGGGTTTGGCCGCTCGGAATGGCTCCGCTCACGCTCCGCCATCCCACCCACGACAGAGGCAGCGCGGAGAAAGTCTACTTCATGATCTGCTTTGGAGCAGTCGTAGTTGGCTATACACTCTTCCGAGGGCCGGATGAACGAGGTGGCTTTCAAGCTCGTTTCGAATTGCGCCAAGTTCCTCAGGGGTGGGTGGCGGTCCCGACTGCCGCAGCCGGCGCTTGAGCAGCGCGTCCAGTATCTTCCTTGCTTCGCCGCTCAGAGAGTCGAGCTCCTGGCTCAAATAGACCTCCAGGGCACACTCGAAGGCTCGCTCAGATAGGTGCAGCGCGTCGAGTTCCGACTGCAGCAAGTGATTTTCCAGCTCCCTATTCAACCTCCCGTCCCCCTGCATCACCCCGGCAGCATCGCTGCGAAACGAACTTGGCCCCAAATGGCATGCAGCCGCTTGTTGAACTACGCTCTTGGCCGCCAAGTCCTGCGGAAAAGGCTCGCTGGCTCATCCTGTCCGGCATTCGGACATCGGCGCCGCAGCCACGAGATCACGCTACCATAGAGACCGTTAGTCACGGCTTGATCAAAATCAATGTGCTCAACGCTGCCCCTTGGCTTGCATGGTGCCAGCTGGCTGGACAGGTCCGCTTAGTTGCCCGGTCGCACATCCAGAGGTTTGCGGCGTGCCGTCCTCACAGAGGTACGGGCGCAATGCGCCGTCCCGTAGTAAAATCCCGTTGGAGTTCACCCCTGCAATCCGGCGCCCGTCACCGCCAGCCTCGAGGCGGGCGCGGCGTCGGGCATGCGGGGCCCTCCCGCGGACAACCCTCCGCGCCACCAACACCCTTAACTGCAGACACTGAAATCCAGAATGAAGACAGGCCCTGCAGGCCCCTCACGAGGGTGGCTGGATGTTCATGGAACGGCCGGCCGGATGCGCGTGGAATGGATGGCCGGATGCCGTGGAATGCGCAGTACCGGCACAGTGATCGTCCCCGCAGCGTAGATCGCTGGCGTGCGCATTTGACCTTTGCATTTGGTTATCATAGTAGCATGATAGGGTGGAGGTGAAATATGACGAAACGCGTGCTGTTCGGCGGCTTGTTCCACGAGACGCACACCTTCCTGCGCCAGCACACGTCGATTGCCGCGTTCGAGGCAACGGCCCTCCATATCGGGCGCGACGCCATCGACAAAAACACCGGGAACGGCTCGCCGAGCGCGGGCTTCCTCGAGATCGCAAAAGGTGCTGGATGGGACGTGGTGCCGACCATCCAGATGGCGGCCATGCCGAGCGGGGTCGTCGAGGATGCGGCAATCGAATTGTTCCAGCGCCATTTCTTCCCTGTGCTCGAGGCCGAGATTTCCGGGCTCGACGGAATCTTTCTCGTTCTCCACGGCGCCATGGTCAGCGAGAGTTCCGACCATCCGGAGGCCGATATCCTGGCCGAGGTCCGCGCCCTGCTCGCCGCACGGGGGCTGGATATTCCGGTCGTCTGCGTGCTCGACCTCCACGCCAATGTCCCGCAAAAGCTTATCGATAATTGCAGCGCTGCCGTCGCCTACCGCGAGAATCCGCATCGTGACGCGTATGAGACCGCCGTGCGGGCGGCGCACATCCTGGCCGACGTGATGGCATGCCCGGGCATCGCGCAGGTGCACCTTCCGACGCGCTATGTCCTGCCGCCCACCGGCGTGGGCTCGGCCGACGACCCGATGCGGGCGGTGCTCGCGGCGGCCCGAGCGATCGAGGCGAGTGATCGCGACATCGTCAATATCAATGTCATGGCCGGCTATTCCTACGCCGACGTACCGCATTGCGGATGCAGCCTCAGTGCCGCGACTCGCGGCGATCCGGGCCGGGCGCAGGAGCACTTGCAGTACCTTGCCGATGTTCTTGAAGACAACATCGCCAGAGGCTATCCGCGCGATGCGGCTCTTTCGGACGTCCTTGACGCTGTCGACCAGCTGGCGCCCGGCCGCGGCCCGGTGCTGCTGGTCGAGCCGGCGGACAATATCGGCGGCGGCGCGCCGGGCGACGCGACCGATCTGCTTGGCCCGCTGCTCGCCCTTGGACGGCGCGGCATCGTTGCCGCCCTCGCCGACCCCGAAGCCGTCGACCAATGCCGCGCCGCTGGCATCGGTAACGCCATCTCATTGATGGTTGGCGGCAAGACCGATGAGCATCACGGCGTGCCGATCGCGTTCGAGGGCAAGGTGACCAACCTCACCGGCGGCAGCTTCGAGCTTGAGCTCAAGACATCGCATCTGGCCTCTATGCTCGGCACGCATGCCGAGATGGGACCGTGCGCGGTAATGGAGAACGACCAAGCGACGATCCTGCTGTCGAGCCGCAAGATGCCGCCGATGGATCTGGGGCAGCTTCATTCGCAGGGCATCCGCCCGGAGGAAGCAACCTATGTGTTGGTAAAGGCTGCGGTATCGCATCGCGACGCGTACGGCCCGATCGCCCGGGCCAGCTTCAATGTAGACAGCGCGGGCTTGTGCACCAGCAATCTGACCCGACTGCCCTATCGTAAGCTCAAGGGAAAGATCATTGCTCTGCCGTGATCTCCAGATCAGGCCGATGCGGGCGGAGCCTCAACCGGGGCGCCGCCCGAGCGATATTTTAGATCTTGCCAGCAGCAGCCAATTCGGCGTCAAGCTTCGCTTGGTATGCGATCTTCGCCGCCTCGTCCGGCCTGGCGCTCTCGCCAAAAAATACGAAACCCAAGGCTCGGCGCGAGCGGGTCGGCGAGCGATTGGGGCTCGCCCAGTGCACCGTCTTGCAGTGATGAACAAGCATCATGCCCGCGCCACCCGGCATGGTCACTGTATTGGCGATGTCGCCGGGCGTACCAAAATCGGTGACCCCCTGCGAGAAGCCGAGTATATGCGACCGCCCGTGCGGACGCCAGCCATCTGCCAGATGCGAGCCGCGAACATAGTTGAGGCAACCGTTCTCGTCGTCGACCGGCTCCAGGGCCAGCCAGCCGGTGATGGCCTGCGGCGGTGCGAGCTTGAAATAATAGCCATCCTGGTGCGGCGGCGTCTGCTTGCCAATGCCGGGTGGCTTGTTGAAGTACTCCATGTTCTGCGGAATGGCGCGCTCGCCCAGAACCGTCTCGGCCAGATCGTAGACCACACCGGACTGCAGGAGCTCCGCGAAGTAGTCATCGTACTTTTCGAGGTACATCATCTGCTTGACCGTGCTGCGGTCGGACTTGTCCTCGTAGTAGACTTCCGTGTCCTTCATCTTGGGCACTGCGTCGCGCAGGAACCGGTCGAGCTCACGGTTGATCTCGGCCATCTTGGCGGCATCGAACAGCGGCCGGATGGCAATGTAGCCATCGCGATCGAAATCCTGCTTCAGCGTCGAGGCGTCGCTAGTCACGCTCATGTCAAGGCTCATCTCAAACTCCTTAATGGCCGATCGACCCGGCCCAAGGCAATGAGAGCGCACGATTGCGCCCACGTCACCATCGGGGAACGGCCACCGATTCTGAATTCCGATTGCCTCGTGCGCGGGGAGCCTTGTCTTGGCCATGCAGCGTGACACACAGGAAGACGACATCGCGCTGGGCGATCACCGTTTCGGGCGCGTTAACCGGCGGATGCCGATCGGACCTGTGCGATGGCCATTCCACGATCTGTTCTGGATACACGAGGGCAGTGCCCGCATCACCTTTCCGGAGCACGATGCAACGCTGGACCTGATGGCGCCAGCCGGAGTGCTTATTCTCCCCGGTACGCTGTTTCGCGGCGCAACGATTGGCGCCTTCGCCACGGCCTCGATCTGCCATTTCGAGCTGGCCGGGGCGGAGGAGCACCCCGGCTGGCTAATGCCGCATCCCGGCGAGGCGCTGCATCTGCAGAACGTGATCAAACTCGCCATGGAGTTGGCGCGCCACAACCGCCCAGAAGAGCTCGCACGCCGCAAGCGCCTCTTGCTTACGCTGCTAGACGGATTCGCCGCGCTCGCTCACGCCACCAGCACGACAGTCGATGGCCGCCTCGCCACAGCCTGGCGGCAGGCGGGACAGAATTTGCACCGCATGCGGACGCTGGCCGACGTTGCGGCCCTGCTCGGCATTTCGGAGAGCACCCTGCGCGCGATGCATCGCGATGCGTGGGACACATCGGCCGGCGAACACCTGCGCGAGTTGCGATTGACCCGCGCTGAAGAGTTGATCGTGAGCACGGACAAGACGCTGGCCGAGATTGCGGAAGCCGTCGGCTACCGGCACGCCGCCACACTCAGCGCCGCCTTTCGTAGTCGCCGCGGCAAGACGCCGGGCGAGTATCGCCGCTGGTCCAACCCCTTCGCATAAGAGGACAAGAAATGAAGTGCCTAGACGAATTCACGATCTACCAGAATCCGGCGCCGCTGCTAGTGAGCCGGCAGGCGACGTTCCCAGGTCTAGTGCAACTGCCCAGCGGCGAGTTGGTGGCGGTGTTCACTATCGGACAGGCATTCGACGCAGCGGATGCTCGTGCATATGTCAGCCGCAGCAGCGACGAGGGGCGGAGTTGGAGCGCGCCCATGCGACTGTCGCCCCATGAGCCGGAGCCTGAGGAGTCCCAATCCTTCAAGCCGCTGCTGTTGCGCGATGGCACGCTCATGGCTGCCGGTTATGTCTTCGTTCGGCCGACGCCCCTTACCCCGATCGTCGATCCTGACACTTTCGAACTGCTGCGCCTCCGCAACAGGGTCAGCTTTTCGTCCGATGGCGGGCTCAACTGGAGCCAGCCACAGTTGATCGACGTCGGGGGGCAGCCGCTGGAGCTTTCCGGCCCATGCATCGAACTCAGTTCCGGTCGCCTGATCGGCGCGACGGCCCCCTTCCATCTGCACAAGGATGGCCACGCGGGCTGGATCATCGCGAGCGACGACAAGGGCCGCAGCTGGCGCAAGCTGTCGGAGTTCTACAGTTCGCCGACGGGCAGCGTGGCAAGCTGGGAGTGCCGGCTCTGCGAGATGTCGCCGGGCCGCGTGGCGGTCATCATGTGGGCCTATGACAACGCGACGTCGGCCAACCTCGACAACAAGCTGGCTCTCTCGGACGATAGTGGCGAGAGCTTCCGGGTCATCGAAACGGGCGTCCACGGTCAGGCATCGAACGTTATGCCGCTCGGTGGCAACAAGCTGCTGACCATCCATGCTCATCGCGAGGCACCGATCGGGCTGATCGTCCGTCGCGTTGATGTGAGCGGCGACCACTTCACCGTGGAAGAAGAACTGAATCTGCTCGGGAACGCCGATATGGCCAGCGAAACCGCCGACATCCGCAAGCAGTTCGCCAGCCTCAAATTTGGCCAGCCATCGCTTCTCAAACTTGCCAGCGGCGACATCCTCGCGGCTTGCTGGAGTTTCGAGAATAGCCAATACGTCATCAAGGGCTATCGGCTCGCGCTGTAGCGAGATTCGGCGGGGGCGCGACAGAGATGTCACGGGGGACGGCAATGAGCACGGATGCGGTGGAACTGCAGTCGGACTACGACAAGCTTCGTCGCATGCCGTATCTCTACGCCTTCAATATCCTCAACATGGCGGCGCTGGTGTGCACGGTGAACTCGCCGCTGGCGCTCTATGCGGCGGAGCTGGGCATCGAGAAGGGCCGCATCGGAATCCTGGGCGGCATGATGCCGTTCGCCCAGGCGCTGTGCATCGTCTTCCTGCCGCTGGTCATGGCCTACAGCCAGCGTTTCATTACTGGGGCCGCCTATGCCAGCCGTTATCTTTTCGTGCTGCCATGGCTGCTAGCGCCAATGCTGGCTACACCCCACCAGGCGTTCTGGCTGCTCTTTGGATGCATGGCGGCGTTCTCGATCGCCCGTACGCTGGCTGAAACCGCGATCTGGCCGTGGTCCCAGGAATACATGCCGCGGCAGGTCCGTGGCCGCATCAACGGTATAGTTTCGGTGGCGATCCTGCCGATCGCCATTGCCGGCTCGGTGCTCATTCAGCTGTGGCTCGACAGCCGCACCGGGATCGAACGCTTTTTTCCGATCTTCGTTATCGGCGCCGGGTTCGGGCTAACCAGCGTGCTGAGCCTCATCGGTTTGCGCGGAGGCCATCCGCGTCCTAACTCGCCGCGCGGGCTCGCGGCGATCAAGGCCATGCGCACGCCGGTCAAGGACGGCAATTTCTGGCTCTACCTTTACTCGTCAGGCACGCAGTATTTCGCCTACACGGCCCTCAACCTGTTCCTCGTGCTGTTCTTCAGGGACAGGCTCGGGCTGAGTTCGGGCCAGCTCGTGCTGATGATTGCGCTGGTGCCGGTCGGTGGCGCGCTGGGCAGTCTCGCGGCAGGCTGGTTCGTCGACCGCTACGGCACCCGCGCAATCCGCGTAACGCTGCAGAGTTGGCAGGTCGTGCTCCTCCTCTGCCTGCTGCTGATTCATCCCGGGATCGCGTTCCCCGAGATCATCGCCGGCCTCATCTTCTTCCTGATGGGATTGCTGTTCCAGAGCAGCATCGCGATAGGCGGCATCTACATGCTGAACTACGTCCCGCCCGCCCAGAAGGAAAACTACATGACGCTGGCCTATGCTAGCGACGGCATCATCGCCGGAGGCGCCACCTTCCTCGCCGGCATCCTGTTGCAGTTCCTCGATGACCACCCACCAATTCTGATGGGCGCGGCGGTCGACAGCTATAACGTGCTGTTCGTTATTTGCGGGGTCGTCATCGTGACCTCGGCACTGGCCTTTGCGGCGCTCAAGGAGGAAGGAGCGACGGGCGTGCGCGCCTTCTTCGCCAATTTCGGCAGCGGCAGTGCGATCCGCGCCCTGCTCGCCATCCCCCGTTACAGCGCCCTCACTTCCGACGAGCGCCGGCAGGAACTGACTTACGGCTTCGGCGGCACTCGCAGCTCGCTGGTGAAGGAAGAGCTGATAGCCGCGCTCTCCGATCTCAGCTTCGACGTCCGGCACGAAGCCATTCAGTCGCTCGGTCGCCTGCCGCCGAGTCCGGCAGTGATCGAGGCGCTCGAATCCATGCTCGCCTATGACGGCCTTGAGGAGCTGCAATATGCCGCACTGACGTCGCTTGGCCGACTGAAAGCCACGGGCAGTAGTGCGCGGATTGCGCGTTTCCTCGACAGCACCAGCGTGCTGTTGCGCTCCCGCGCCATCCGCTCGCTCGGCGAGATCGGCGACAAGAACTACCTGCCCCGCATCCGCGAGTTGTTGCACGACGACCGCGAGATTGACTGCCGCCTCGCTGCCGTGTCGGCGCTGGGCAAATATCGCGACGTGTCGAGCGTCGCCGGGCTCGTCGAAATCTACACCGAACTCGCCGCTGACGATGTCAGCACTCTTGGGGAGCCGCGCAGCAAGGTTGTCCTGCTTGCCCTCGCCAAGATTCTCGACATCGAGGAGAGTTTTTCGCGCGAGTGGCGCCTCGAGGAGCGCATGGTCGGCCAAAGGCTACCGGGGTTGATCGAGCGGCTGGCAGGCACGGTGCGCCGCATGCCGGGCAAACAACCGGGAGGGATGTCAGCGCACCTCAAAGCAACGGCCCTTCTCGCCAGCACGGGCTCTACGGGGGAAGCTTTCCATGCCGTCCAAGCGCTCACGCAACGCGTCGAGACGAGCGGGCAAGTTGATTCGGCAATGGTGGCTCTGATCCTGCACCGGACCAGCAACCTAGAACGGCCGCATCGTGCGCTTCTGGTCCTCCTCACACTAGCGGTGCGAAAAGTGCTCGCATAGCAGAGCCCGAGTAGCTAAATCGCGATCCGCGCCCACCGAACATCGAGCGCCTTGGGCTCGCCGGCATAGTATAGCACCAGCACGTCGCCATCAGACAGCACTTCGGCGAAGGGAAGGCCAAAACTCCACAAATCCATGCTGGCGAGCATATCACCCGTATCGGCGCTTGCAGCTTCGCCTTGCCCGTGCTTGTAGATCACGACCTCGCTCGCCGGATCGAATGGTGCATCCAGCGAAGGTGCGTAGCGGGCGCGGATCGACTTGCTGCCGAAGCGATCAACCCAGGCGAGAACGATGCTGCCATCCGGGCGGATGGCCGGACGTGCTGCCTGATCGGAAATGCCAATCGCCTCGGGAGTGGTCCAACTGTCGCCGCCGTCGCTGCTGAGGCGCTTGTGGATATCGAGATAGGTGCTGGTCTGGCTGTCATATGTCCAGGCGAACGACCCGATGCGGCCATCCGGGCCCACCGCGGCGCGCAGATCCCAATTGAAGATGCGCCCCGAGGAGTCTTCCGCCACGGTCACCGGAAGCGACCAGGTCTGTCCCCTATCCGAGGAGTGGAAGTAGACGGCACGCTGCTGCCATTTCGAGCGGTCGAGATAGGGCTTGTTGGTCTCGATGCTGAGCGCCAGCCGCCCATCGGCAAGCTTGAGGATCGGGCAGGTAAGGCTCGCCGGACCGATGTCGGTCGGCATCGGAACGTGCCGCCACTCCGTCCAGGTCTGGCCATGATCGTGCGAGTCCGCGAGGAGGATCTCCATCGGCAGACAGCCTTCGGTCTCGGCGTTAAAGAGCGGCTGGCCCGGATAGGTGGTGCGGTCGATCCACATCGAAGCGGCGATCAAATGGCCGGGTGCGAGCTCGGTCAGATAACAGAGCTTGAGCGAGCCACTCTTGCCGCCAACATCGGGAGACACGAATGGAAAATCCGGTCCGCTCCATGTCGCACCACCGTCGACCGAGCTATAGAACTCAATTCTGTCGGCCGCCGAGTCCTTGTCCGGGCCGGAGCGAAGCGTCGCGATGAGCGCCCCGTCGGCCAGCGCGAGCGCCATCGGAAACGTGAGATTGGCTCGATTGGTGCCAAGCTCGGCACGGCTCAATACGCCCGACGCAGTAATCCGCATGTTCGTCTATTATCCCAGTTTGACCGGCTGACCGGAGTTCGACGACTCCCAGGCCGCCATCACGAGCGCCACCGCCGCACGACCATCCTCGCCCGATACCGTGTCGGGGCGACCATCAAGCACATCGTCGACGAATGCCTGCGTTTGGCGGAAGAACGCCTCCAGCCGGACCGGTTCGAGCGGCCGGTTGATGTAATCGATCGGTGGCTGTTCCCAGTAGGTTTCCCACTGGCCATTCCGGCCCAGTTGCACCTTCCCATAGGCGTCGACGTCGATCGTGCCGGTCTCGCCAACCACCACATAGCGGTGCTGCGAGTTCGGCAGGCTCGGCGTCGGCATCTGGTATGTCATCCAGTGCTGCGCCATGATGCCACCGGAAAAGCGGATCTGGCTCATCGCGTTGAGACCCGGATAGGGCACGTCGCCGAACGTCGTGACCGTAGCAAAAATACTCTCGGCTTCCGCTCCAAGGACGAAGCGCATCAAGTCGAAGAAATGCACGCCGGTATCGAGGAAGGCGCCGCCCTGCTCGGTCTCGCCGGCCCACGGGCTTTGATCCACGACATAGTCCGTAAACAACGACCGACCGTCGAACATACGAACGGCCCCGATCGCGCCATCGGCCACCAGCTTTCTCGTCCGCGAGACCGCACCGCGAAAGCGCTGCGTCTGGATGACCTCGAACCGCACGCCGGCGTGCTTGCAGGCTTCGATCATTTTTGTGCAGTCGGCGACACTCGTTGCCATCGGCTTTTCGACCAGCACATGCTTGCCTGCCGACGCTGCCGCCAGCACCTGCGCGCAATGGTCGACGTGGGGCGTTGCGATCAGGACCGCGTCGACATCGCCGCGCGCCAGCATAGCCTCGTAGCTCGTCTCGACGGCAACGCCGTAGTCGGCGGCAAGTGCCGGCGCTCTGCGGCCTCCGGCAATGGCAATCAGCCGGGAGCGATGCACATGCTTGGTGATGCATTCCGCATGGGTCCGTCCCATGTAGCCCGAGCCCAGAATGGCAAGACGCAGTTCGGCCATCGACTTCCCCTCATCTCGGCTTGCGTCCGGGCCATCCCATCAGCAGCCGCACATCCACTTCGGCTTCGCGCGCTTTTTCCTCGTCTTTGAAGATGCGCATGACGCATTGCGGTTTGTCCCGGTCGATCACATCGTAGACCAGATGGTAGCCGGTTTTGTCCATGATCGGCCCTATCCATCCGGCGCAATGGTCGCAATAGCGATCCCAGCGCTCGGCATCATTGTCCTTGGCCTTGGTGAGGCTGGGACAAAGGTGCATCGTCAGTTCGAACTTGTCGTCGTCGTAGCCGAGGTCGAGCTCGCAATTCTCCTCGTCGCGGATCACGCTCCAGTACTGGTACATACCCTCAAAGCCCTTCGTGCGAATGAGCTCGAGAATGTGGTTCTCCTGGTTCTTGCTGATCTCGAGGAAGTAGTCGTTTAGGTCTTCCTCGCCCTTCCCTTCGAGGAATTTGAACACCTCGTTGTAGAAGCGGGTAAAGTGGTCCGACGGAATCATCCTCGACTCCTGATGATCTGTCTGCACGAGCCCGGTCCGTCGATGATGGTGTCGATGGCGAACGGTGTGCCTTCGGCGAGTGCTTGGTTGACCACTGTGGTCTGGTCGCAGAACTGCGCGGAGACGGCACCGTGGATTTGCTGGACGTGGTGCCAGGCCGTGCAGTGGCGGACCGTCAGCACGATTTCATCGGCACCGATCTCGATATTGAAGTCGGCCCCCTCGCGGGTAAAGAAATGCTGCCAGTGCTTGACCACTTCCTGGCTGTCGCCGGCCATCAGCTTGCCACGCATGTCCTGGTACACGTCGGTCCCAACACGCCGGAAGATTTCGTGCAGCGCCGCGATGCCATAGCGCTCGACGAGGAATTCGATTGTTGTGTTCGCCGCCCCGTGGAAATCCATGTGGACGTTGCCGTCCTCATTGTAGCGGAGGGGTGCGTCCGGGGTGGCGTTCATGCTACGCGCCTGAAGAGGCGCTGCCCTTCCACATAGGTTTCGACGACCTCCAGCGATCGTGCATCGAGGACGGCGAAGTCGGCAAGCTTACCTGGGGAGATGCTGCCCAGATCGGCCTCACGGCCAATCACCCGGGCGGGCACCAGACTCGATGCGTGTGCCGCCTGCACCAGATCGGCACCGACGATGCGGACATAGTTGCGCATGGCTTCATCGGGCGTCAGCGACGAGCCGCACAGCCCTCCGTCACGATCGACGACTGCTTTGCCTGGCGCGCTGCGCACCCAATAGCCGGGGAAGAACTCGAACTCTGTTGCCGGGGCGCCCGCATATTTGTTGGCGTCAGTCTCGAGGAAGACACGGTCCCTCGGCAATTGCGCGAGGATCTTCATCAGCTTGGGGTCGACGTGGATGCCATCGCAGATCAGCCCCAGCGCAATACTGCGCTCGGCGAGTATGGCGTCGGTCAGCGAGAGGATGTGGAGCCCCATATTCCCCGGCGGCTCGGTGGGCATGACGTTGTACATGTGGGTGACCGCATCTATGCCCCAACTGGCATAGCGCGATACGTCTTTAGGGGCGGCGCGGCTATGGCCGAGATGAATGCTGGCCCCTGCCCGCTTCAGTGCGCCGATGAAGCCCTCGGCGCCCGGCAATTCCGGTGCAACAGTCACCGCCTTTAGCAGCCCTTCAGCCGCGCGGATCATCCGCTCAGCCAACTCGACACTGGGAAGAACGATGTTCTTGGGGTTGTGCGCGCCGGGCGATGCAAAGCACGGACCTTCGCTGTGAATGCCGAGCGCGCGCGCTCCCTTCGCATTGCCGATGTCGTTCGACAGGCGGGTGAGAACACGCTCCATCGTCTCGGGTGCAACGCAAGGGATGGACGGTAGAAAGCCCGTTACGCCGCGCGCCAGCAGGAGTTCGGCGCTGTGCGCGACAGCGCCGGGTGTGGTGTCGCAATACAGATTGACGTCGAAGCCGTGCTGCAGCAAATCAATGATGCCGGGATAGAGCAGCCGGCCGGTCGCATCGACGGTTTCCCATTCCTCGCCTGTGCTAGAATTCCGCTCGACGATGGCAGAGAACCGCCCCCCATCGACGAGAAGATCTTTCTCTACCGCCCCGTCGGGGGTCACTAGCGTGGCGTTGCGCCATCTCTGTTTCACTTGAAGTGCCTGTAAGGGTATAGTATATTGTCATGATAACCACCTAACAGCGGAATTCAAGAACAAAAATGGCAGGACGTTGCGTCTGCATCAGCGGTTCGACGCATGGCATCGGATACGCCATCGCCGAGGCATTTGCGCGGGACGGCGCACGGCTGGTTATCAATTCGCATCTTGCGGACACCGACGCCGTCGCGCGGATGAGCGCTCTGACGGAGTGCCATTTCGTCCAGGCGGATCTGTCGAGCGTGGATGGTCCCCGGGCCTTCATCGAGGAAGCCAAGGCCAGGCTCGGTCGCCTCGACACCTTGGTCAACAATGCCGGCACCTTCCGAGATACCGACTTTGCCGATCTCGACGCCAGCCGCTTCGAGCAGACTTTCAATCTCAATGTCCGCGGCTATCTGCTCGCCGCACAGGCCTTCGGCGCTGTGGTCGAGACGGATCAGACCGACCCCAGCATCGTCTGCGTGGGGTCCACCAACTCACTGGCAGCCGAGAAGAACAGCGTCATATACGACGCCTCGAAAGGCGCGGTGCTGATGCTGATTCGCTCGCTCGCAGTGACGCTCGCAAGCCGGGGAATCAGGGTCAACGGCGTCGGTCCGGGTATCGTCGAAACCCCGCTGACCGCAGCGGGACTGGCAACGCCGGGCGTGCGCGAGGCACTGGACGGCCAGATTCCGCTCGGGCGGATCGGACGTCCTGTGGATATCGGCGCGGCGGCAGTATTTCTTGCCTCGGCGGGCGCAAGCTACATTACAGGTCAAATGCTATATATCGACGGCGGAATTCTCGCCAACCAGATGTCATGGGAAGTCAGGACTTGAGTTTGGACCTTTCACCTCGTCACCTCCAACTGCGGGACACGTTGTTCCGCCGGTGGAAAACCAATGGGGTCAAAGTCGGCGACAAGATCGAGTCGCAGAACGAGATCGTAAAATTTTGCGAGTTCTCGCTGATCACCGTCATCAAGACGCTGAAGGACCTTGAGGCCGAGGGCATCATTCGGCGGCAGGTGGGCAAGGGCTCGTTCCTGGTAAAGGTGCCCTGGGCCGAAGCACACCACCGTATCGGCTTCTTCTACAACCGCGACATCGTCGGCGGCGGCATCTTCAAGAACGACTTCTATACTAAGCTGGTGGTCGGGTTCGAAAAGGGCGTGGTGTCGGACGGCCATGAGTTCATCCTCGGCAGCTTCACGCATAAGAGCATGCCGACGCATCTGTGGGACGCGCTCGATGTCGTGGTGCTGACCGGTATCACCAAGCAGACCCGGCTCGACCGCTTGAGCGAGACCTCCAGCCAGGTCGCGATCATCGATCTCGTGCTCAAGGATCTGCCCTATCACGCCTACCGCATCGACTTCGAACCGGCCTTCCAGGCGATGTTCAAGAAGTTCGACGGCAAGAAGCATAAATACCTCTACCTCAACTCCTCCATCGCCTCGAGCGAGCAGGCCGCGCGACTGGCGGCATTCAAGCGGGCCTGCACGGCCAGCAAGACGCCGCAGACGCTCAAGGTTATCTCGGTGAACCAGGAAGACGGCGACACGGGTGAGCTCGAAACCGTGCTGGCAAGCTACAAGCCGGATTTCGTCTGCGGCTACATCCACCACAGCTGGAACCCGATGATCAACGCCCGGTCGAAGGCCTATCCCTACGCCCTCGACGCAGACCGCCCTAGTTTCCTGGTCAAATCGGACGAATGGATGCAGCAGGTGCTGGCCGACATCTATTCCAACCTCAAAAACCGAAGGCCGGGCGCCCAGATATTCAGCTTCCCGGCGACCTTCCGCCCCTGAGGATTTCATGACCGATCTGAAGATCATCGACGCCGGCGCGCGTTCGCATCTGCCGTTCAGCCCCGCGATCGTGGCTGGTGACCTCATGTTCGTGTCTGGCCAGGCGTCGGTCGATGCCGAGACCGGCGCGATCATCACCGACAGTTTCGAGGGCGAGATGCGCCGCTCGATCGCCAATCTCAAGGCGATCCTCGAGGCTGGCGGCCTGAGCCTTGATCACGTCGTCAATGTCAAATCCTACGTCGCGGATGAGGCGTATCTGGCGCTCTACAACCGCATCTACCCCGAGTACTTTGCGCAACCGGCGCCGTCGCGCAGCACCATTGTTGGCGTGCTCGGCACCAAGCTCAAATTCGAGCTCGACTGCGTCGCCTATACCCGCGCGACCCGGCAGCAAGCCGGCTGATCAAAAGAAGGTCAGCACGCCGTCGATGATGGTGTAATCGTCGTCGACAATCGGGATGAACCGCCATTTGTCAAAGGCGGTGCACGGGTGGGAGATGCCGGAGGCAACCAGATCTCCCACCCGCCACTGTGCATCTGCGCCCAGACGCACATAGGCATGCTGATCGTTCGTCGCAAACACCTGCGCGGTTCCGACCGGCAGGAATCCTTCGCCCGGTCGATAGAGCTGCGCCGGCACGGGCAGACCGGCGTCGTAGGGCACGTCGCGCTTGCCCATGCTGAGAAACGCCAGGCCCGGCTCGGGCATCGACTGCACATAGGCCCAGACCTCGAGCGCCGGCCGCAGATCGGCCGGATGGTGCTCGTGCCGGTGCGGATCGGCCTTGGCCTGATCCTGGGCGGCATTGTAGGCGCCGGAATCATGAGTGACATAGCAGCCGCTGCGCAGCAGCACGCGCACCGGCACCGCGAGTTCGAGCGTCTTGAAGCGCTCAGCGACAATATCGAAGTAGCTCGAACCACCGCCGGACAGCAGGAATTCATTGAGCCCTGTGTAGAGCGAGGACGGCAGCCGCCTTGCGACGTCGACGACGAAGCCGGCAAAATCGGCGACCGGCTGCGTGCTCTTGTCGAGCCCCGGCAAGATACCCTCGAAGGCCGCGACGCCGGCAAAATGGAAGAGACCAGGATCTGCGGCCGCGATTGCCGCGGCCAATTCGTCCGCCTGCTCCAGCGTGCGGATGCCCGTGCGGCCGCCGACGGCGCCCACGTCGATAAGCAGCTTGATCGGATGATCGAGCTGGCCCAGATGCGAGGTCATATTGTCGAGTTGCGCGACGGAATCGACAAAGCAATAGAAGTCGAATTCGGGGTCGCGATTGATCTCGGCCGCGATGCTCGCCATGTGCGCGCGACCGAGCAGCTGGTTGGCCAAGACGATCCGGGACACCCCACAGGCGCGCATCACCTGCACCTGGTTGACGGTTGCCGCCGTCATGCCCCAGGCACCGTGCTTGAGCTGCTCGGCGAAGATCTGCGGGCTCATCGTCGTCTTGCCATGCGGCGCCAGCGACAGACCGCCGTCAACGAGGTAGTCGCCGAACACTGCTGCATTGTGATCGAGCGCTGAGCGCTTGAGCACCATCAGCGGCAGCGGCAGATCTTCGCGCAGGACGTTCCAGCCCTGCTTGCCGATATCGCGCAACGCAAAGGGCTCCGCGGTGGACGGGATCCCCTTGGTCCGGCCATCGAGGATCGTTGCGCTGATATCGTTGAGTGTCATGCAAAGGCCTTGTCGAATGCTTCCATCGATGCGTCAGCATATTGGGCCAAAGCGACGACGTCTGCACCGACCGACAGGATGTTGTAGCCCATCTCGGCATAGTCCTTGATCTGGTCCCGCCCGCAGACCGTGGCTGCCATTTTGCCGTGCTTGCGCGTCACTTCCGCAATACGCTGGCGTACGGCCTTGATGTCGGGGTGCTGCAGTTGTCCGGGGACACCCAGCGCCAGCGAGTAGTCGCCCGGACCAAAGAAGATGCAGTCGACGCCGTCCATCTCGGCGATCGCCTCGAGGTGATCCATCGCTTCAGGATCCTCGATCTGGTAGAGGGCAAAGCGCTCGCGATTGGCCTGTTCGAGGTAGTCGGCAAGGCCGACGCGGGTGTATTGCGCGTCATTGTTGCCGCCATCCAGCGCGCGCTTGCCCAGGGGAGCGAACTTGGTAATGTCGCGGACTTTTCGCGCGTCCTCGGTGTTAATCACATGCGGCACCATCAGCGCCGTCGCGTCAGCCTCGAAGGCCCGGACGTAGTCGCTGTAGCTGCCCCGCGCGACGCGGACGATCGTATCGACGTCATGGATCTTGGCCGACCGGATCTGGTGTTCGATCGACTCCATCGTGCCGGAAACATGCTCCTGGCAGGCCCAGAGCGCGTCGGGCTGCGAGGCGGCGAAAATCTCGGCAACCTTGGCGTCATTGGTATTGAGCTTGAGGACGCGGGCGACCTTGCCCTCGCGGATCCGGCGGAGGATGCGGCTGGGCCGCATCTGGAAGCGGCTGGGCGCGGAGGCATAGGGCTGGGGCTCAGACAAGATACGTCTCCTATTTGGCGGTATAGCCGCCATCGATGGGGATGTTGGCACCGGTCACATAGGCCGAGGCGTCGGAGGCAAGGAAGACGATCGCGCCCTTGATGTCGGTATTGCTGGCCATCCGCCCCAACTGCGTGCGCTCGCTATAGGCCTTGACGAAGGGCGCCGGCTGGCCGGTGAAAAAGCCGCCCGGCGACAGGCAGTTTACCCGCACATTGTCCGCCCCGAGGATGCTCGCCGCCCAGCGCGTGAAGTTGAGCATGCCACCCTTTTCGTAATGATAGATCGGCGAGGGGTTGGGATGCATGTCAGTGCCGGCATAATTAGCCATCTCCACCCCGACCGACCCCATCATCGAGCCGATATTGATCACCGAGCCGGACTTCTGCGCGCGCATCGTCTCGCCGAACAGATAGGTGATCTTGAACAACGCCGACGCATTGACCCTGAGGCTGCGATCGAACGCCTCGAGATCGTGATCCCAGCCGTCGAGGGCAGAACGCGCCACTGCATTGTTGACAAGCACGTTGCAGCGGCCCGCCCGCTCGATCACCGCCTTGTGCAGCGCTTCGATCGAGGCGTCCGAGGACAGATCGAGCGGCAGCGCCGTCACGTCGTATCCCTTGGCCCGCTCTTCGGCCGCGGCCGCCTCCAGCTTGGCGAGGTCGCGCGCCGCGATGATCGTGGTCGCGCCGGCTTCGGCCAGCGCCTCGACGATGTGGCGGCCATAAAGGCCGGCACCGCCGGTCACCAGCGCCACCTTGCCCTTCAGGGAAAAGCTATCGAGAACGGTCATCCTCACTCCAGTTCGCTCAAAAGGATTTTGCGGCCACCCTGCTCGCGGCTCTCAATGCCGGCGATCACGAGGCGCATCAGTTCGCGCGTCTCCGCCCATGGCACGGGCGGCTTGCCGGTGCGCAGATAGTCGACGAAGCCGACGAGCTGGGTGCGGAAGGCGTGGTAGGTGTCGTTGAATTTGAGCTGCAGCCCGGAGGACGTGCCCGCGAGGGTCACCATGCCGAAGCCGCCGAACATGTCCTTGGTGGTCTGGATGAGGACGTCGGTGCCGTCCTTGTGGACGAGGTGCACGATGTTGTTGGTGGCGCTGCCGATATTCTGCACCGAGACATAGCCCGGCCCGGTGATCGGGTAGATGCTCTCGAGCGCATGAATGCCGTAGGCTTCCCAGGCCTTAGCCATGGTGATTCCGATGTGGCGGAGCTGGCCCAGCGCATGGGTCGCCCGATGATAGGGCACGAACTCCTTGGCAAAGCGCATGGCGGACGAGCTGATCAGCGGCCTGCCCTCGCCGACCCAGCGATCGAACGTGGCGAGGTCCGCGCGGTTGTCGCAGAGCGGCTTGTCGATGAAGACAGGAATGCCGGCTTCGATGAACGGCCGCGCCCGCTCGACATGCTCGAAGCCCTTGTCGGTGGCGATCAGCACGGCATCGACCTGGCCGATGACGTCCTCGGCGCGGGCGACGACATTGGGGACCAGCGCGACCTTTGCGACGTCCTCGGCGTCGGCCGGATTGTCCGTCCACACATGGGTGACCTTGGCACCGGCGATGCCCAGCGTTTCCGGCGGCTGTTTGACGATGTAGTCGCGAATGCCCGGATACGGGCAGGCATCGAGCGCTGCGCGGTCATAGCCGCCGTTGAAGATGATGCTCCACGAATAGGGGTGGCCATTGCCCTCGACCATGCCCAGCATGGCGAGGCGGATGTCCGGCCTGGTGATCGGCAATACGCTCATCTTGGGGTCCTCACCATGCTGTCCAGCCGCCATCGACATTGAGGCACTGGCCGGTGATGTAGCTGGCCGCATCGGAAAGCAGGAAGACGGTGGGGCCGGCCATCTCGTCCTGCCGGCCGATGCGGCCCAGCATGGTCGAGCGCGACAGATTGCCCATGAACTCAGCCGATTCCTGCGTCGCCTGATGCGGATAGGGTCCGGGGGCCACGGCGTTGACGCGGATGCCGCGACGTCCGAAATGGCCGGCCATGTAACGCACCATTTGGATGATGCCGGCTTTGCCAGCCCCGTATTCGATCGGGTTTGGCGCCATCGGCGCCGGGTAGTTGGCGGGGTTGGGAGCGACGACGCCGTACATCGAGGCGAACATGACCAAGCTGCCACCCGCCTCCATGTGCCTGGCGGCCTCGCGCGCCAGCACGAAGGTGCTGGTGAGGTTGAGGCGGTTGGTCCGGTCAAAGTCGGCCACGGTGAGATCGTCGAAGCGCTTGCCGGTCGAGCCGAAGGTGGCGTTGACGACGCCGTGCAAGCCGTCCATCTGCTCGACTGCGGCGCGGACGCAGCCCAAAATCGAGTCTTCGTCGGCAAAATCGATTGGCAGTCCGAGCGCCCCGCCGCCCGCCTCGCGCACGGCCGCAACAGCTTTTTCCAGCCGCACCGGATCGATGTCGGCGATGGCCACCTTCGCGCCTAGCCTGGCCATCAGCAGGCAACCCGGCAGTCCGAGGTAACCGGCGCCGCCAGCGACGAGGATCGATTTTCCGGTCAGGTCGAAGGGCGCACTCATAGCGCGATGATCCGCTTCTCGAGCCAGGACTGCTTGGCGGCCAGGGCGATCCGCAGATTGTCGCGCGCTTCGTCCAGTGTCGCGAGCCAGCAGGGCTTGCCTTCGATGGCGTGCAGCATGGCGTCCGCCTGCAGCCGGAAGCGCGCCTGATGCGCTTCGACCGGGACCAGCCCATCCATGTAGTTACGTTTTTCCTTCCACTCGCCGCTGTCGTCGTCGGCAAATTGCAGGGTCGAATGCCCGAGCAGGAGGTTGCCCTTGGTACCGATGAATTCGAAGGCGGCGATGTTCGGCTTCTGGAACTGGTTGATCGTCACATTGGCCATGGCGCCGCTTTCGAAGCGAATGTTGACGAGGCAGGTGTCCTCGGTGTCGGTGCCCTCGAGCACCAGCCGATCGAACATGCAGCTCACATCGGTGGGCCGACCCATGAGCCAAATCAGCATGTCGAACAGATGGCTGGCCGCGTCGAGGATGGCGCCGCCGCCCATCTCCGGGCGCGCATAATAGGTGCGCTGGAAATCCGGGCGGTATTTCGGGAATTCCTGCGAGGAGTTGAGATAGGCGAGCCGCAGCGTGCCGATCTTGCCGTCGAGGATTTGCTGGCGCAGCGCGATCACCTCTTCGGCGACGCGTCGCACATAGCCGACGCGGGCCACAACTCCATGCCTGGCAACCAGATCGAGCGCCGCATCGACACCGTCCATCGTGACCGAAAGCGGCTTTTCGACCATGAAGGCGACGCCGGCTTCGGCGCAGCGCGTCATCAACGCGACGTGGTGATTGGCCGGGGCGCAGATGATGGCGAGGTCGAAACTCGAGAGCGGCGCGTCCGAGATGTTTGGATAAGCTTCTGAGATCCCGAACAATTGTGCTGCTTCGGCGCGACGTCCGGCGTCCGGTTCGACGATGGCCAGTTCGGCACGGCCGGTGAGCCCGTAACCCTTGAGGTGACGGCGGCCGATGCCGCCGCTCCCGATGATCAGGACACGCTTCACTGAGGCACCACCCTAGTCTCCATCGACCCGCCAACAATGGCCCGGGAGGCCACAGCTTCAAAACAGCATGTTGTTATGTTAACGGCATATCTTGTGATGTCAATTCGGGGGATGCGCATGACCGATAAGAAGAAGGTTCTGGTCACCGGTGCAAGCGGCATGATCGGGCAATTGGTCATCAAGCGCCTGGGGGACCGGTATGACTTCAGCGGGTTAAGTCGACGTCCGGTTGAGGGTATCGCGCACATCGCTGCCGACATCACCGATCTCGATGCCGTCCGCCGCGCCTGCGCGGGGATGGACATGGTGCTGCATCTCGCCGCCGAAACGCAGGACTATGACGACTGGGACAAAGTGATGGCTGTTACCATGGGCGGCACGCTCAACGTCTATCGCGCCGCGCAGGAAGCAGGTGTCGAGCGCGTGGTCTTCGGCAGCGCCGGCAGCACGATGATCGGCTATGAATGGTACGAGGGCTCGCCCTATGCCGCGCTCACCGCCAACACGATCCAGCGATTGCCGCCGGGCGAGCGCATGCTGATGCACACCGACCCGCCGCGACCGGCGGATTTCTACAGCGTCGGCAAGCTGTTCGGCGAACATACCGGTCGCCTGTTCTCGGACCGCCACGGCATCTCCGTGCTGGTCATCCGCATCGGCGCCGTGCTGCCGGACGACCGGCCAAGCATCGTGCGGGAACTGCCCGGCTATTTGTCGCACCGGGACCTGGTCAGCATCATCGACATGTGCCTGTCGGCACCGCCGGAGCTGAAGTTCGATATCTTCCACGCCATCTCGGAGAATAGTCGCAGGTGGCGCGACACCGACCACGCCAAGAAGGTGCTCGGCTGGCAGCCCGTTGATTCATCGGATGTATTCGATCCCGCAACACTCGCCTAAAAGGTGAGGTGGAAGCCCTTGATGATGTATCGGTGGTTCTCAAAGCTCCAGCAATAGGCGAGGATTTTGCCGCTCTGGAGCCTGAGGACCGTGGGCTGGCCGAACTTCAGGCTGCCGAATTGCTGCTTCATGTCGATGGTGGTGCTGCCCATCGCGGGGTCGACGAAGAGGTCGAGCTCGTCCTCGATCCGGAACATATCCTCGGAAAGATCGACCAAACGCACCACCAAACGGGCGTCATTTTCGCGTTGTGCGTGGATTGTCAGCAGGCGCTCGCCGTCCAGATGAACAAGGCTCGAGGACTGGCCGAGAACACCGGTGTCGATCGCCGGCCCGAAGCTCTTGCCGCCGTCGCTGGAGAGCGCGATGTGGTTGTTCAGATTGCGCTCGGTTGTGTGGTCATAGGCCCACCAGAGCACGGCCACCCTGCCCTCGCCCCAACTGGCGACACGGCACTCCCAGGCGTGAATGTCGCTGGCCGGCGCGCGGAAGAACTCGCTGAGCTTGAACCAGGACTGCCCGCCATCGTCACTGGCAACGATCCATCCGGCATGGCCGTCCCGCCGCAGATGGAAGGGCGACGTCGCCGTGATGATCCGGCCTGCCGGAAGCTGCGTCGCGGGCCCCGAGAGCTCGAGCGGCGCGCCCTCGATGTCGATCCTCCGTGGCACGGTCCAGCTGTGTCCCAGATCGGTCGAGAGGCTGATTTTGGTCCGCAGTTCCGGCAAGGCCTGCGTTGCCAGATCGACGATCGGCTGCAGCGGGTCGGGGCGGACGAACACATAGCCGGTCGCCAGCATGGTGCCGTCCTCAAGCAGCACCGGCTTGAAGCTCTCCTGCTCGGGCGGATCGAATTCTGTGCCGTGCAGCCTCACCGGAGCCGTCCAGGTCAGGCCCTCGTCGCGGCTGCGGATCACGTAGGAGCGCATGTCGGCGGCATCGAACGCCTGCCCGATCGAGAGCAGGCCGAGGAGTTCGCCATCCGGCAATTGCACAATTCCCGGGAACAGTCCCTGCCGGCTCACCAGCAGCGGGTCGGCGTTCTCATAGATGGAGAAAGCGGCGGTCCGCTGCATTAGAATCCACTCCTACTGTGCTGCCGGCGCGTCCGGCGCCCGGGCTCGCTTGACACCCTCTGAGACATGTTATTATATTAATGACATATCTGTGCAGTCAACGTATCGGGGGAACGTGCATGGCCGGCAAACCGAAAGTCCTGATCACCGGCGCAAGCGGCCTGATCGGCGGACTTGTGATCCGCGACCTTTCGGACAGATACGAATTCAGCGGCCTCAGCCGCCGCGTCGTTCCCGGCATCGCCCACACCCAGGCGGAAATCACCGACCCCGTTGCCATCCGCAAGGCCGCGGCCGGCATGGACATGCTGCTGCACCTTGCCGCCGAAACCCAGGACTATGACGACTGGGACAAGGTGATGACCAATACCATCGGCGGCACGCTCAACATGTTCCGCGCTGCCCAGGAAGCTGGCGTCAAGCGCGTCGTGTTCATGAGCACCGGCAGCACAATGTGCGGCTATGAATTGTATGAGGGCTCGCCCTATGGCGCCCTCGCCGCCAACGAGCTGACCGGTTTGCCGCCGGGTGAGAAGATGCTGAGCTATCTCGATCCGCCGCGCCCCGACAGTTTCTACGGTGTGGGCAAGCTGTTCGGCGAGAATACCGGGCGTCTTTTTTCCGACCGATACGGCATGTCGGTGATCTGTATCCGCCTCGGCGCGGTGCTTGCCAGCGACAAACCCGAACTGATCCGCCACTATCCCGGCTATCTGGCGCAGGCCGACGCTGTGCAGATGGTGGACAAGTGCCTCTCGGCACCCGATGCGATCCGCTTCGACATCTTCGATGCGATTTCGGAGAACAAGCGGCGCTGGCGCGACACGTCTCACGCCAAGGATGTCATCGGTTGGCGGCCCACCGGCTCGGCCGACAATTACGACATCACGCTGCTCGAAGCCTGACTCTTTCGGCATGCGCCCGACAGCGCGTGCCGGGCCGTTTCGTGCACCATTAAAACCTCGTTCTTATGGCGCGCCATTGGGCGCGATGCCTATAATTTCGCCTTTCATAAGGGGCACTTGGCGGCTGCGGTGCAGCGCTCGGAAATCCCTTTAAAACGTCGATTGACTCGTCGAACTAACATGTTGTTATGTTAATGACATACGCAGCAAAGTTCGGGGGTTTGAGTGGCCGTTTCAGACAATCTCGTGGAACTGGTTCGGGAGTGCCGAGCCCGGCTAAACTCCGCCGCGATCTCCGACTCGCTGGACAGTTTCGGCTACCACGATCAGGTCCTTACCCCTGGCATCAAGGCCGTAGACCCGTCTCTGGTCCTCTGCGGCATGGCCCGCGTCGGGCTATACATGCCCGTCTATCACGATGACGAAACCACCAAGGTCTATGAGCACGAGATCGCTCTCGTCGACAGCCTGAAGCCGGAAGAAGTGCCGGTCCTCGTCTGTCACGGAAATTTGCGCATCTCGCCGTGGGGCGAGCTGCTGTCGGAACGCTCGAACTATCTCGGCGCCGCGGGCTGCCTCACCGATGGCAGCGTGCGCGACACCAGCCGCATCCGGGCGCTCAACTTCCCGGTCTATTCGGGCGGCACCAATCCCGTCGATACGAAGTATCGCGGCAAGCTGATGATGTGGGACGTGCCGGGCGAGATCGCCGGCGTGCGCGTCGAGAGCGGCGATCTAGTGTTCGGCGATTTTGACGGTACGGTTATCGTGCCCAAGAAGGTCCTCCGGCCGGCGATCGAGAAGGCCCTCGAAAAGGTTGCCGCCGAGAATGTGGTTCGCGACGAGATCCGCGCCGGCGGGACACTGGTCGACATATTCGACCGACATGGAATTCTGTGAGGTGCGGCAGGCGCGGCGCGAGCCATCCTGCCGGGTACCATCACAGTGAAAGGCTGGGAGCCACTCGGGAATGCATGAAAGGCTCTCATTGAAATCGGCGCAGTATCTAACCCAGGAGACGTGAATGAGGATTCTAAAGGCCGCCGCGGTGGCCCTACTTCTGCAGACCGGCATTAGTACTTTTGCGCAAGCCCAGGCTCTGAATGCCAACCCACTCTCGGACGTGCGCGTCCGGCAGGCCATCGCCTACGCGATCGACAGGAACCTGATCGTTGAATCCGTGTTCGGCGGCTACGCAGTCCCTGCCGACGGCCTCCTCCCGAACGGCCCGTTCAAGAGCCCCAATCTCGACGCCTATCCCTACGACCCGGAGAAGGCCAAGGCCCTGCTCGCTGAGGCCGGCTGGGATTCGAGCCGGACGCTCGAGATGGTCTACTACTATGACGACCAGATCACTGCCGACCTTATGGCCGTGCTGCAGGCGCAGCTTGCCGACGTCGGCATCAACATGACCTACGGCCTGATCGTGGGCGACGTGGCCAAGACTCTCAACTCCATCCCCGAGGATCCCAAGGGCAAGTCGGTCGTGACCTGGGACATGGCCTACGGCGCCCGCGCCGCCATGGTGATGCAGGAATATTTCAACGACTACGCCACCGGCAAAGCTTCCGCCGACGGCTTCCCCGGCTCGCCTGAGCTCGACGCGCTGATCGCCGAGTCCAACACGGCGACCGATCCCGAGGCCGCCAAGGCGACGTTGATGAAGATCGACGAGTTCATCAACGCCAACGCCATCACCCTGCCGCTCTACTACCAGCAGCTGCAGTCGGTTGAGAGCACCCGCCTCGACCGTCATGGCGAGCCCTATGGCAACGACCAGTTCAACTACGACTGGAACGTCCACAACTGGACCGTCACGCCCGATGCGGACGGCAAGGCGATCCTCTATACCAACGGCGCGCCGCTCGACTATTTCGAGCAGCCGTGGGTCAATCTGGGTCTGTGGGCCGGCAACAAGTTCATCTGGGCGCACATGCTCGGCTCCAAGCCCTTCCTCGATGGGATCACCGGCGGCGATTTGGCCGAAACCTACGAGATGAGCGAAGACGGCAAGACGCTGACCTTCACCATGCGTGAGGGCACCAAGTGGCACGACGGCGAAGCGATCACTGTGGACGACGTCACCTTCAGCCTCGAATTCGCGCTGAAGACACCGAACCTGCAGGGCGTGCTCGCCAGCGTGTTCAACTCGATCGAAGGCGCGGCTGAATATGTGGCCGGCACCGCCGAGCACGTGTCCGGCATTTCTTCGGACGGCAACACGGTCACCATCAAGTTCACCAAGCCGAACGCCAATACGCTGATCTCCTTCACCCAGTGGGGTCCGTTCCCCAAGAAGTACTTCGAAGGCGTGGATCCGACGCTCGTCCAGCAGGCCGAGTTCTGGCAGAAGCCGATTGGCTCGGGCCCGTTCAAAGTTGAAGAAGCCAAGTTCGGCGACTTCTCGTCCTTCGTGCCCTTCGACGACTATTACGAAGGCAAGCCCAAGATCGACCAGATCATTGCCTGGTCGAGCTCGGACGGCGACGTGAACATGGTAAAGAATGCCTCTGCCAACCGTATCGACTTCGCCGTGACCAAGGTCGTCAGCGACATCGAAGCGATCAAGGCACTGGACTTCATGCGGCTGACGCCGTTGGATATCCCCTACACGCGCATGGTCTGGTTCAACCAGTACGACAAGTAAGGGTTTTTCCCTTCGGGCGCCGCGACCTGTTGCGGCGCCCCCACTCTTAGCCCATCGCTGATCTGCCGGGACAAATGCATGCTGACTTACATCATCCGCAGGGTACTGATTATCGTCCCGATGGCCATCGGCATCAGCTTCCTCATCTACCTTGCTCTCGATCTGTCTCCCGGTGACGCGGTTACCCGCATGCTCAACCCTGTGCAAACGGTCGACCCCGAACGCATCGAAGAGCTGCGCCGTGCCCTCGGCCTCGATGCCCCGCTCCTCGTTCGCTACTGGATCTGGTTCAGCGGCGTGCTGCAGGGCAATTTCGGCCGCACCCTGACCGGTGGCGTACCCATCTCCCGCATTCTCATGGAGCGCCTCCCGGCGACCCTGGAACTGTCGACCATCGCGCTGGTCCTTTCGAGCATCTTCGGCGCGATCCTGGGCACCATCAGTGCGCTGCGCCGCGGCACCACCACCGACAATGTGCTGACCGTTGCGGGCATGATCGGCGTGTCGATCCCGGAGTTCTTCTTCGGTCTCGTCGCCATCGTGATCTTCGCGCTCAATCTGCAGTGGCTGCCGGTCGGCGGACGGCTCCTCCCCAGCTATGACAGCTATTGGGACCACATCCCCAATCTGATCATGCCCTCGCTCGTCCTCTCCATTATGATGACCGCAGGTGTGATGCGCTATGCGCGCGCCGCCATGCTGGACGCGCTCAGCCGCGAATTCATCAAGACTGCCCGCTCCAAGGGCTTGCCGGAATGGCGGGTGAACCTCTTGCACGGCTTCCGCGTGGCGCTGACCCCCGTCGTCGTCCTGATCGGCTTCCGTCTGCCGATCCTTATCGGCGGCTCGGTCATCGTCGAGCAGGTGTTCCAATGGCCGGGTCTGGGCAATCTGTTCGTTCTGTCGGTCCGCAACAAGGATCTCCCCACGGTGATGACGATCGCCCTCCTCTCGGTGGTGCTGGTCCTCGTGGTCAGCCTCGTCATCGACATTCTCACCGCGATCATCGATCCGCGGGTCCGGCTGGGTGGGGACTGACCCCATGGCCCTCAGCGATATCGTCAGCCGCCGCACCCGCCTCGATCGCCAGTTCGACCAGCTTCGCAGGCTCGAGGAAGCCGGCAAGCTGAAGCCGGCCAGCGGCAGCCGCGTAGTCCGCAAATTCCTCAACAACCGCCTCGCCGTGATCGGGCTGGTGGTGTTCACGCTCATCCTCCTCGCCTCGATCTTCGCGCCGCTGCTGACGCCGTGGGATCCGACCAAGATCAACCTGCGCGCCATCAACCAGTCGCCCTCGTGGGAGCACTGGTTCGGCACCGACAAGACAGGGCGCGACGTGTTCGCCCGGGTGCTCTATGGTGGTCGCATCTCGATCCTGGTGGGCCTCGGTAGCGCCCTGATCTCGGCGCTGATCGGCGTCATCATCGGCTGCTATGCGGGTTATGTCGGCGGCTGGCTCGACGCTATCGTTATGCGCATTTCGGAAGCCATCATGGCCTTCCCCGAAATCATCCTGGTGCTGGTGCTGGTGACGATCCTGGGCCAGTCGCTGTTCAACATCATGGCGATCTTCATCGTTGGCGGCTGGTGCGGCATCTATCGGCTGGTGCGGGCGCAGATGCTGTCGCTGCGCGAGGAAGAGTATGTGCAGTCGCTGCGCAGTTTCGGCCTCAACCGGGCGCTGATCAGCTTCAAGCACATGCTGCCCAATGCGCTCGGGCCGGTGATGGTCAACATCACGCTGTCCACCGCCGCGTTTATCCTGCAGGAGGCCGGCCTTAGCTTTCTCGGCCTCGGCGTGCCGCTGTCGATGCCGACCTGGGGCAACATCCTCAATGTTGCGCAGGACCTCACGGTGCTGCGCAACAGCTGGTACCTATGGCTGCCGGTGGGCATCTTCATTTCGCTGTTCGTGCTCAGCGTGAACTTCATCGGCGACGGGTTGCGTGACGCCACCGACCCAACAGCGCAGGGCTGAGCCATGTCCGAGATCGCCATCAGCGTACGCAACCTCAAGACCTTCTTTTACACCAACCAGCGGTGCAACAAGGCGGTCAACGGCGTGTCGTTCGACATCCACAAGGGCAAGACGCTGTGCATTGTGGGCGAGAGCGGCTGCGGCAAGTCGGTGACCGCGGCGGCGATCATGCAGCTCCTGCCCCGCCTGTCGCGAATCGAGGATGGCTCGATCACCTATCACAGCGACCAGGGCGATATTCACATCGAGCGGCTGCCGCGCAACGGCCCCCAGATGCGCGCCATTCGCGGCGCCGAGATCGCCATGATCTTCCAGGATCCGATGACGGCACTGAACCCGGTGTTCACCGTCGGCTTCCAGATCATGGAGAATTTGCTCTACCACACGAAGCTGCGCGGCCGGCAGCTCAAGGACAAGGCGATCGACCTTTTGCGCTCTATGGGCATTCCGGCGCCGGAACGCCGCGCCGAACAGTTCCCGCACCAGTTCTCGGGCGGCATGCGGCAGCGGGCGATGATCGCCATGGCGATGGCCTGCAACCCGAAAGTGCTGATCGCCGACGAGCCGACGACGGCGCTCGACGTCACCATCCAGGCGCAGATCTTCGAGCTGATGACGACGCTCAAGCGCGAGCACGGCACGGCGATCATGCTGATCACCCACGATATGGGCGTGGTCGCCGAACTCGCCGACGATGTGGCCGTGATGTACATGGGCAATATCGTCGAGGCGGGCACGGTCGAGGACATCATGCGCCGGCCGACGCATCCGTATACGCGGGCGCTGCTCAACTCGATCCCGGTGCTGGGGCGCGGCAAGAACCAGCGCGTGCTGCCGATCCCCGGCTCGACGCCCGATCCGCTGAACCGGCCCGTCGGCTGCCAGTTCGCCGATCGCTGCACCTACCGGATGGAGGCGTGCAATGTGATGCCCGCCGAAACCCAGATGACCCCCACCCACCGCGTCATGTGCTGGCGCCATGAGGAGCTCGCCAATGCTCCGCGACAGTAACGACGTCATCCTCAGCCTACGCGGTGTGAAGTCGCACTTCCCGGTCAAGGCCGGCGTGTTCAAGCGCACCGTCGGACAGGTGAAAGCGGTCGACGGTGTCGACATCGACATTTATCGCGGCGAAGTGCTCGGCCTGGTGGGCGAAAGCGGCTGCGGCAAGACCACGCTGGGCAAGACGATTCTGCAGCTGGTGCGGGCGACAGCCGGCGAGATCGTCTACAGTTCCAAGACCGAGAGCGCCGACCTCAACAAGCTCTCCAACCGCGAGCTCGACCCGTATCGCCGCCGGCTGCAGATCGTGTTCCAGGACCCCCATTCCTCGCTCAATCCGGCCTTCACCATCTTCGGCTCGCTCGAGGACGCGCTGATCAAGTTCGGCGTCAAGACCAGGAATGCGCGGCGCAAGATCGTCGGCGATTTGCTCGAATCGGTGAACATGCGGGCCGAGTACATGGACCGCTATCCGCACGAGTTTTCGGGCGGGCAGCGCCAGCGCATCGGCATTGCGCGCGCGCTGTCGGTCGATCCCGAGCTCGTGGTCTGCGACGAGGCGGTGAGCGCGCTCGACGTGTCGATCCGCGCCCAGGTGCTGGAGCTGCTGATGCAGCTCAAGCGCGACCGCAACCTCACCTACATCTTCATCACCCACGATCTCAGCGTCACCGAATATATCTGCGACCGTATCGCGGTGATGTATCTGGGCCGGATCGTCGAGCTCTGCTCGTCCGAGGATCTCTACGCCCGCCGGCTGCATCCCTATACGCAGGCGCTGCTGTCGGCCATCCCGGTGGCCGATCTCGATCGGCGGAGCCAGCGCGTGGTGCTCGAGGGCGATGTGCCGAGCCCGGTGAATCCGCCCTCGGGCTGTCCGTTCCACCCGCGCTGCCGGTTCAAGCAGGACATCTGCAGCCAGGTCGTGCCGCAACTGAAGCGCTATTCCATCGACGGCCGCGGCGACCATTTCGCGGCCTGCCATCTCATCGACGCACCCGAGGCGACAGTCGCCTGACGCCGCCCAGTCACGGAGCCTACCCAGAAAATGCCGGTCTTCGATCTCAAGAACGTCCCGGGTGTCATCCCCGCGATGGTGACGCCGTTCGACGAAAACGAGAAGCTCGACGAAAAGCGCCTGCGCGCCGTCGTCAACTTCCTCATCGAGCACAAGCTCGAGGGGCTCTACATCACTGGTTCGACCGGCGAGAGCTTCCTGATGTCGCCCGAAGAGCGCAAGCGTGTCGTCGAGATCACGGTTGAGGAAACCCGCGGCCGCATTCCAATCATCGCCCATATCGGCGCCATCGGAACGCATTCCTCGATCGACCTCGCCAAGCACGCCGCGGCGGCCGGCGTCGATGCGATCTCCTCGGTGCCCCCCTTCTACTGGGGATTTTCCGCCGACCAGATCGTCAGCTACTACACCGACCTCACCGCCTCCACGTCGCTGCCGATGTTCGCCTACAATGTGCCCATGGCAGCGCTCGGCTTTGACGTGATCAAGCGGTTGGCGCAGATCCCAGGCTTGGTCGGGGTCAAGTACACCGCCTCCACGCATCACGAGATCATCCGCATCAAGCAGGAAATCCGGTCCGATTTCATCGTCTATTCCGGCTCGGACGAGATGGCGATGTCGGGCCTCGGCTTCGGGGCCGAAGGGATCATCGGCTCGTTCTACAATCTGATGCCCGAAATCTTCATCCCGCTGCGCGATGCCGTGGCGGCGGGTGACCATGTCGAGGCTAAGCGGCTGCAGGAAATCGGCAATGCGGTGATCTTCCACTCGCTGCCACGCGGCGGCGTCACCTGCATCAAGCGCGGTATGGCATGGCTTGGCTGCGATGCGGGCTATACGCGAAAGCCCCTCGGCTCTTATGTCGATGCGGCCGCAGAGGCAAAGCTCAAGGACGACTTCCGCACCCTGCGCGACGAGCGCGGCCTCAAGGGTGTCGCGTTCCTCGACGCGCTCTGAGCGGGGCTGCGATGGCACAGGGGCTCCGCAACGTTCTGACGCTGAACTCGGATCGATCGGTCCGCGACGGCAGCACAACCGACCTTGTCGACGCGATCCGGCGCGGCGCGGATCTCCGCATCGGCACCGCGTTCCGTCACAATGAGCATATCGACACCTCCTCGCCCAGCAATGAGCTGATCGAGGAGGTAGCAGAGTTCCGCCAGACGCTACTGCTCGATGACCGCTGGGCGGCCGGCATCATGACGCTGCGAATGCCGGTGGAATTACCCGAGGGGTTCGGGCCGCGTCCATCGATGTCGTTCTTCCTCTACAATCAGGATGGCACGCAGGCGATCGCCCGCCCCTATCTCGACGGCGAGGCGCCGACGGGAGCGCCGGGGTCCTATCCGGTCGAACCCGACCCGGCGATGCCGAAATACCATCAGTTCGACAATTTCGACGTCGGCACGAACGGGCCCTCGCACAATTTCGTCTACGACTTCGACAGCTTCCGCTTCCTCGTTAACGATCGCTGGCGCGAAGTGCTGGCGCACGACTACGAAGGGCGGCCGAAATCGGGGTCGATCGACGCGCTGACCGAAGCGTTCCTGCGCGGTTCGCCGGTGAAGGTGGCGATCGACAAATTCTGTATCGGCCTCGTGCCGCCGGACGAAACGGCGCCCGATCACGAGGCCTTCATCCACGCCGGCTCCTGCTACTACTACACCGACCGCAAGCTGTTCATCACCGGCACGCACCCTGCGGTGCGCGTGAAGCCGGCCATTCCGATGCGCTATGGCACGGGCGGCTGGGATTTCTGCTGGCTGGTGGCGCGGACCGACGGCCAGGTCGAACGCTGGCGCTGCGATCCGCAAACGCTGAAATTCGACCGCAGCACACATCGCTACGACATGCGCTGGTTCGTTCTGAAGGATTGAAATGGCCAAGCTCGACAAGTTCCTGACAGTAGACGACTTCAAGTGCGTGGCCGAGCGGCGCGTGCCACGCATGTTCTTCCAGTACGCGGACTCCGGCGCCTATACCGAGAGCAGCTATCGCGCCAACGGCGACGACTTTGCGAGGATTAAGCTCGAACAGCGCGTCGGCCGCGACATTGCGGTGCGGAGCCTCAAGACCACCATGCTCGGGCGCGAGGTCTCGCTCCCACTGGCCATTGCGCCGACGGGTGCCGCCGGCATGCAAGCGGCGGATGGAGAGATAAAGGCGGCGCGAGCCGCCGAGAAGGCCGGCATCATCTGGACGATGTCGACGGTCAGCATCTGCTCGATCGAGGATGTCGCGGCAGCGACCAGCGTGCCGTTCTGGTTCCAGCTCTATGTGCGCAAGGACCGCGAGTTCACTAACAAGCTGATCGACCGCGCCAGAGCCGCCGGCTGCGAGGCGCTCGTCGTCACAGTCGATTGCCAGCATTACGGGCAGCGCCACAAGGATGTCCGCAACGGGCTGACAGTGCCGATCAAGTTCACGCCGAAATTCCTTGCCGGCCTCGCCCTCAAGCCTCGCTGGGCGCTGAGCATGCTGGGCACACGCCGTCATAGCTTCGGCAATTTCGTCGGCCATGTGCTGGGCGCGAGCAGTGCCGCTGCGCTTGCCCAATGGATGAGTCAGCAGGACGATCTGACGCTCAACTGGGAAGACATGCCGGCGATCAGGAAGCGCTTCGGCGGGCCCCTCGTGGTCAAGGGGATCCTCCATCCGGACGATGCCCGCGATGCCATCAATCACGGCGCTGACGCCATCATCGTATCCAACCATGGCGGCCGGCAGCTCGACGGCGCGCCCTCGACCATCAGCGTCTTGCCGCGCATCGTCGATGCCGTGGCCGGGCGGTGCGAGATCTATCTCGACAGCGGCGTGCGGTCCGGCCACGATATGCTGAAGGCCGTCTCGCTCGGCGCGAAAGCCGTCTTCATCGGCCGGCCTATGCTCTATGGCCTCGGCGTTGCGGGTGAGGCCGGGGTGACGCGGGTCATCGACATCATCCGCGCGGAAGCCGACTCCGCACTCGGACTGATGGGCGAGACCGACGTCACGACGCTGGGGGCTCACAATATCCACCAGCCCGACCCCCGCTTCAGCGATGGCGTTTGACAACGCTAAAATCGGTGCCTCGACCATCATCGAGCCCGGCGCCGAGATCGGCTTTCGCTACAGCGACGGCTGCGGTCCAGCCCGCATCGGCGCCCATGGCATCATCCGTCGCGGCACGCTGATCTATCGCGATGTCAGCATCGCCGACCATTTCCAAAGCGGCCACAATACGACGATCCGGGGCAAGGTGCGCAATGGGCGACTATTGCACCGTTACCAACAATTCGACGCTCGAAGGCCTGATCCGCCTCGGCACCGGCGTTCGCATCATGTCGCATGTCTATGTGCTGTCGCGGACCTGGTTTGGCGACCGGGTGTTCGTCGGGCCGGGGACGTGTTCCTCAACGAAAAGCTGCCAGGGCGCGTCGATCGTCCACCGACGCCGCGCGGCGCGACGATCAAGGACGATGTGCTGATCGGCGGGGGCTGCACCATCCTGCCGGGCGTCACCATCGGCGAACGGAGCTTTGTCGCCGCGGGAACGCTGGTGACCAAGGATATCCCGCCGCGCAGTTTCGTCGTTTGCCGGCCTGCGCGGATCGAGCCCCTGCCCGCTCATCTCGACCATCCGAAGTCGGCGCATCTGTGGCAACAGCAGCGCGACCTCTGTCACACGGCGGCCGACAATGCCGCCCTCGACTGGCCGGCGGACTGGCCCGAGCGCTACTGAGGCAGTTGCACCGAATCGACCAGCGCCCGCGCCGTGCCATAAAACAGGGCTTCACGCTGCGCGGTGCTGAGCCCGACCTGCCGCGAGCCGCGCTTCATGGCGCGCAGCTGTTCATAGCGGACGAAGGTCATGCGCGGGTCGCAATGGGCCAGACTCATCGAATGGTTGGTGGGTGAGAGATAAGCCCAGGCATTGCCGAAGGTGATGTACTTGCCGCGCATCGGCCCGATCATGTCGTCCGAGCCATACATCACCCGATCGACGCCGACACCCATATAGAGCGCGTCCAGCGCATCGGAGTCGCAGACCGTCGAGGTGTCGTACCAGACATTGGGCAGGCCGCGCAGTTTGGCCGCGACCTTCTCGATCGCCCAGGGGGAGTAGCTGCGCGCACAATGTGCCAGGATCCATTTGGCGCCGGGATATTTCTCGCTCAGCCGCACCACATCGGCGATGTTGTCGGGGTCGGCAATGGCGTCGCGCTTGCTCAGATGCATCATGATGATGAGGCCAAGCCGGTCGGCCACCGCGATCTGGTGCTCCGGCATGAAGTCGGTCAGCCGGCCTTCGACCGCATCGCCGGTCGAGGCGTACCAGCGATAGGGTTTGAAGCCGATCAGCCCGGTCCGCCGCACCATTGTTTCGACATCCTCGGCGGTCATCGCCGGGTGCACGAGCCCAAGCCCCCGCCCCGCATTGCCGCCCTTGGCCACTTCGTCAGCCACGTAGACGTTCGAGCCGTCGAAGTCGCAGGGATGGGGGAATGGAAACGGGAAGGCCAGGCGTTCCATTTCGCGCCCCGGCATCAGGGCCGCATCGACCTCATCGGCCAGCTCCCACGTGACTTCCGGAAACAGCTTGCCGATGCCATCGACGAACGGACCAGTCGCCTTGTTGGGGGCGAGGTCGAAGGCCCAGCGATAGATGTGCGTATGCACGTCGAACACTTTGGCGGGCACGAAGCCATCGAGTTCCTCGGCCCAGATGCGCTGGTCGAGAGAGGTGAGATCGAGTTCGCCCATTGTTGGTCCTCAGTGACGACGGCGGGCAGCATTGCGCTGCGGCAAGGTGGAAGCGAGATAGCCGGCGGTCTGGGCCGCGTCGAAACGATCGGGCGAGAAGGCGCTGAGGTCTATTGAGGTGCGCCCGTTGGCGACGAACTCGGCGAGGTAGTAGCCGGAGGCCGGGTTGTAGCTGAAGCCACCCGAATGGAAGCAGACGCCGACAAACAATCCTTCAGCCGCGCCGAACGGTCCGAGGATGGGCTCGCCATCCATTGAAAAAGACAGCAGCCCGACCTTGCGGGTCTCCCACTCGGCGTTGTTCAACGCGGGAACGAAATCGCCGAAGCGCGCGAGCACCGCTGGCAGCACTGTGGGGTCATCGGCAATCTCGGTCAGCCGGAAGCCGAACTCCCCCACTTTCCAATCGTCGCGGTCCGGCGTTTCCGCGCCGATCAGGATGCGGTTGCCGGCGGCGGGGCGGACATAGCCGAGATAGGGGTCGGCGTTGACCGGTGGCGCCGCGAACGGCGTGGGCAAGGGCTTGGACACATAGCGCTGATGGACGAAAGTCTTGGCCGGGATAGTGATACCCGCCGTCTCGAGCAACGGCAGGATCCATGCGTAGTTGGCGACCACCACGGCGTCGGCCGGCTCAACACCGGTGTCGAGGCGCACGCCGGTGACGCGGTCGCCCTCAGTCACCAGTTCCAGCGCCGTGGCATTTTCGATGATGCGCACGCCGAGCTGGCGGATTTCGGCCGTCAGCGCCGCAAGGTATTCCTCCGGCTCGCTGTAGCCACCGAGCGGATCGAGCAATCCGACATTGTCGGCCTCGGGGTTGAGCTGCGGCCATCGCCGGCGGATCTCGGCCGAAGAGAGTATCTGATAGGGCACATCATATTCGTCGTAGAGCGGCAGCAGCGCCTCGCGCGCCGGCCAGAGCTCAGGACTGAACAGGCCTAGGCAGCCATGCTCGTTGTGGAACACGTAGGAGTCTAGTTCGCGGCTCATCTCGCGGAAACGGCGGAGCGCGGTCTTGCGCGCTAGAATGCCGGTCTTGGACCACAACAATCCGGTCGAGATGCCGCCGGCACGGCTGCTCGAGCCAGCGCCGATCGTGTCCTTTTCGAGTAGGGTCACGTCGCCATAACCAAGCCGCTTCAGATG
Organism: uncultured Hyphomicrobiales bacterium; assembly: GCA_903842455.1. Lineage (GTDB taxonomy): Bacteria > Pseudomonadota > Alphaproteobacteria > Rhizobiales > Devosiaceae > Devosia_A. The sequence goes on from CAIMLX010000155.1 coordinate 35,395, forward strand.
ATAGGCGGTGGAGAGCCCGGTGACGCCTCCCCCGATGATGATGGCTCGTCTGCTCAACTCTCGTGTCCCCACTTGACAGGCTTCCCACACTGCGTCTGTTATAATGATAAGATGATATTCGATCAAGAGGTACGGCGTTCAATGACATCCTATTTCGAAGAATTCGACGATGATCCGGGCGGGTGGATGCGCGTTGCCAACAATTTCGATCCGCCGACGGCTCTACCCATCCGCAACGGCGCGGTCCGCTGCCAGGGGCCGTGGTGGGTCGACTACAACCACGCACCACCTGGCGGCGGGTACCTCCAATTGCTGATGGCGATGGTGACGCACGGGCCGACCACCGAGGCCGTGCGCGAGGTTTCCGGCAAGAACCGCTTCACCGCCGGTATATACCCCACCAACTTCACCAATGCGCGGATGACGCTGCGCACCCGCGGCGAACTCGAAGCGGCGGGCACGAAACTGTCGCTGCTGATCCAGGGATCGGTCGACGGCATCACCTCGGGCTGGGTGCTGAGCGGCGACACTTTCGCGGTCAACAGCGAGTGGACCGAGACCACCGTGACCGCCAAGCCCGACCCGGCGCTCTGGACCAGCATCGGCTCGCGCCACGACCGCACCGACACCTATGGCGAGAAGCCGCTGATCACGGTGCTCGGCAACGTCAATGTCAACATTCACATCATCATGTTTCCCGTAAAGCCGAGGCCGATGGGCGAGATCGGCGGCGATCCGCATATGCTGCGCGCCGGGCGCGACTATCCGATCTGGCCCTCGAGCATTGCTCAGGGCTATGTCGAGATCGACCGCGTGCAGATCGACTTCGCTGGAGCCAACAATTGAGCCGCTACCCTCGTACTGTCCTCGGCACCGTCTGCGTCCCCTGGAAGGTGGATGGCACTCTCGACGAGGCGTGCTTCCGCCGCACCATCACCAATCTCGTCAAATCCGGCATGCCCGACCTCTACATCTTCGGCACCGCCGGTGAGGGGTATGCGGTCAGCGAGTCCGACTTCCGCCGTATCGCAATTGTCTTCGCCGAGGCAATGCGCGAGGCGGGCGGGTCGCCGCCTATGGTCGGCGTGGTCAGCCTGTCGCTGGCGACGATGATCGAGCGGATCGGCTATTGCCGCGAGCGCGGAATCGATACCTTTCAGTTCTCGCTCCCCAACTGGCAAGCAACGTCGGACGCAGAGATGTCGCGGGTGTTCGCCGAAATCTGCGGCAGTTTCCCGGACTGCAGCTTCCTTCACTACAATCTGATGCGCTCGGGCCGACTGGTGCGGCCGCAGCACTATGCCGAGCTCGCGGCGGCGCATCCCAATCTCGTTGCCACAAAATATGGCGGCGGCGATCCGTTCATGATCTCGGGATTGATGCGGCACGCCGGCATGCTGCGGCACTTCTTCACCGAGCAGGGCTACTATCTGGGTGCGCCGCTTGGCGATTGCGCCCTGCTGACCTCGATCTCGTCGAGCAATCCGCGCCGCGCGCACGCCTATCTTCAGGCCGGCGCGACTGGCGATTCGGCACAATTCGCGACGCTCTATCGCGAGTTGTGCGGCGTGCTGCATGCGCTGCTCGATTCGACCGGAACCAACTTCATCGATGGCGCCTATGACAAGGCGATCCATCGACTGTCGATCCCGGACTTTCCTCTGGCACTGCTGCCGCCTTACGAGACGAGTTCGGTGGTGGCGTTCGAAAAGTACCGCGACCGGATGATCAGGGATTTTCCGGAATGGATGCCGGAGCATTGACGGCGCTGGCGATGCGCCAGACGCCAAGGGCATCGCAGGCCGCGTAGTACATGCGCAATCGCCCGTCGGGGAGTGCGATCAGCGACATGTCCTCGGCATGCACCGCATCAATGTCGGCGCCGCAATAGCCATCGCCTTCGATGACGATGCCGTCGCGGGTCCAGGTCATGCCATCGGCCGAATGAGCGACGAAGATGCGCGAGCGATAGCCGGACATGTCGGCGGCGATCGAGGCGGCCGCAAAGCTCGCACTCTGCCCTGTCGCGACGGCGTCGGCATTGAGGCTAGGATGCGAGGGTCGCGGCTGTCCCTCGGGCAGATCCTGCCAGCCGGAATAGTACAGCCGCGACGGCCCGCCGGGGGCAATCTCGGCGGCCGTGATCCCGGCACTGTCGAGGACGTGGGTCCGATCCGCGAGCCGCAGACCGGTCTCGGCCGTGAAGTTCAGCCCGTCCCGCGTGATGGCGCTGATCACCGGGGTGCCGATGCGATCGCCCTGCCCCGGCGCGCCGCCTCTATAGCGGGATTCGAAGCAATAGAGCCGGCCGCTGCCATCCGGCGATTGCCGGAACCGTGGCGCACCGACGCCGCCGGGCCGCGTGAAGCGGATGCCGTCCTCAATGTGCCAGGCGAGCTGGTCGCGCGAGACGGCGCTGCAGATGGTAGTCGGGCGATCCGCCGTGCCGCGCGCTTCGAAATACATGCGCCAGCCGCCGTCGGGCAGTTCCACAATGCTGGGGGCGAGGACGCGCAGCGCAAGATGCGGCTGCGCCGGCAAGGGCACGACCCGGATGCTTGGTTCGGGCGCAAAGGAGAGGCCGTCTTCGGAGGTGGCGCTGAGAATATAGCCCTGGCACGCATCGAACGGTTTGCCCGGACCGATGCCGGTATAGAACAGCCGATAGCCGCCGCCAGGCTTGCGGACAATGCACGGCGCCTGCACCTTGTCGCGATCGAGATCGCGGCTGCCTTCGACGCGCGCGCCTACTTCCTTGTACCAAAGCTCCGCCGAGGCCATCGCAAATCCCACCATTGAAACAGCGCCTTAGAGCGCTTGACGAATATCGGGTTATTCTTATAACAATATAGCATGGCGTTAAAGATCGACGCAACAGGAGGACGGGCCGGATGGGCAAGGGGCAGGATATGTGGAAGACGGCCAAGACCGTTATTCCGGGCGGCAATATGCTGCTGTCGAAGCGCCCCGAAATGTTCCTGCCCGAGCAATGGCCGGCCTATTTCTCCCGCGCCGCCGGCTGTCGCGTCTGGGATCTCGACGATCGCGAGTATATCGATATGTCGATTATGGGCATCGGCTGCAATACGCTGGGCTATGGCCGTCCGGAAGTCGACGACGCAGTGCGGCGGGTGATCGACCTCGGCAACATGGCAACGCTAAATGCGCCCGAGGAGGTCGCGCTCGCCCAGAAGCTGGTCGAGCTCCACCCCTGGGCCGACATGGCGCGCTTCGCCCGTTCGGGCGGCGAGGCCAACGCGATCTCGATCCGCATCGCCCGTGCCGCCAGCGGCCGCGACGGCGTGGCGCTGTGCGGCTATCATGGCTGGCACGACTGGTATCTCGCCAGCAATCTTGGCGACGCTGGCAAGCTGGCCGGCCATCTGCTGCCGGGCCTCAATCCGAATGGCGTTCCACAATCCTTGCGGGGCTCGGTGTTCCCGTTCGCCTACAATGACATTGGCGCGCTGGAGACCTTAGTTGGTACCGGCAAGATCGGCGTCATCAAGATGGAAGTCTCGCGCAACTATTCGCCCGACCCCGACTTCCTGATCCGAGTCCGCAAGCTCGCGACGGACAATGACGTCATCCTGATCTTCGACGAATGCACGTCAGGTTTCCGCCAGGCGCTTGGCGGTCTCCACAAGATCTATGGCGTCGACCCCGACATGGCCGTGTTCGGCAAGGCGCTGGGCAATGGCTACGCAGTCACAGGCGTCATCGGTCGCCGCGGCATTATGGAAGCGGCGCAGAACACCTTCATCTCCTCGACCTTCTGGACCGAACGCATCGGTTCGGCCGCCGCGCTTGCGACCCTTGCTGTCATGGAAAAGGAACGCTCGTGGGAAACGATCACCGCGATCGGGCAGGATATCACCACGCGCTGGCAGGCGCTGGGCAAAAAGCACGGCCTGCCGATCACCACGGCAGGCGTCCCAGCCCTCACCAGTTTCGGTTTCAAATCGCCCAATGCCCAGGCCTACAAGACGCTGATCAGCCAGGAGATGCTCGCCAAGGGCTATCTCGCGGGCAACAGCGTCTACACCTGCACCGAGCATACGCCTGCTATCGTCGACGGTTATTTCGAGGCGCTCGACCCCATTTTCGGGCTGATCCGCGAGTGCGAGGACGGACGCGACGTGCTGTCGCTGCTCAAGGGTCCCATCGCCCATAGCGGTTTCACCCGGCTCAACTGAGACAGACCATGACCCTGCCCCCGCTCACCGCCGACGCCATCGCCCCTTACGCCACGCTGCTCAAGGCCAAGGACGGCAAGTACACCGACCTCCCAGCCGTGCTGGAGATCGGCGACTCGCCCGGCCGGCATGGCTTCGCCATTCTCTGTCCGCAGCCGGCCCCGCCCGGCAAGATCAGCATTGGCAGCCTCGAGCGGCATCCGCATTCGACGCAGTCCTTCGTTCCGATCAAGGTCGGCCGCTGGGTTATCGTCCTCGCGCCGAGCCTGCCCGACGGCTCGCCCGATGCTGCCAATGCGCGTGCCTTCATCGCCGGCTCGTCCGACGCCATCTGCATTCATCGTAACATCTGGCATGCCGGCCTCACCGTGCTCGATACGCCGGCCGAAGTCGCCATGATGATGTGGCGCGCCGACGCGGGCGATGACGGCATCGTGGCCGACCTTGCCAATCCCATCGTGCTCGACCTCTAGGAGGCGCCATTGACCCGACTGGTTCATCTAAGCGGCGAACTGGTCGCCGAACAGGATGCAAAGATCTCGATCTTCGACAGCGCCATCATGCTGGCCGATACGGTGACCGAGTCGACGCGGACCTTCCACCACACGCCGTTCAAGCTCGATGAGCATATCGAGCGGCTCTATCTGTCGCTGAAACTCACCCGCATCGATCCGCAGATGAGCCCGGCGGAGATGAAGCGCATCACGCTCGAAACGTTCGAGGCCAACCTCCACACTTATGAAGCGCATGAGGATTGCTGGATCGTCCACAACATCTCGCGCGGTCTGTCGATCGCCGGTGCCGATCCGACCAAGCAGGTGGGCGCACCCACCGTGATGATCTTCACCCAGCCGATGAATCTGAAGCCCTGGGCCAAGTTCTACAAACAGGGCTGCCACGGCGTGACGCCGATGAGCCGCATGGTGCCGTCGCAGTCGCTCGATCCGCGCATCAAGAACCGCAGCCGCCTGCCCTACACCCTCGCCGAGATGGAGGCCAAGCTGGTCGATCCTGAGGCGCAGAGCGTCATTCTCGACCTCGATGGCCACGTCGCTGAAAACAAGGGTGGCAACATCTTCGCCGTAAGCAAGGGCGTGCTGAGGACGCCGACCACGGTCAACTGCCTCGCCGGCATCAGCCGCGCCGCGGCGCTGGAGCTGGCACAGCAACTGGGCATCCCCACGCAGGAAACCGTGCTGCAACCCTACGACCTCGCCACCGCCGACGAGATGTTCTTCACCTCGACGCCCTATTGCATCATGCCCTCGACCAAGTTCAACGGCCACGCGGTTGGAGATGGCCAAGTCGGCCCGGTGACAAAGCGCCTCCTCGCCGCGTGGAGCGAGCTGGTCGGACTCGACATCGTCGCCCAGGCCGAAGCTCAGATCAACTGAGGCGGCGGAGGACCGGGACGGCTCATGGCAAACAACACCATCGTGACCGTCACCGGCGAGATCAATGCCGCCGACCTCGGCCCTACCCTATCGCACGAGCATCTCTATTGCGACGTGTCGGTTCACTCAAGCCGTCCGGATAACCAAGTCACCGATATCGATTTGGTGATTGCCGAGCTCGCGGCGTTCCGGCTGGCCGGAGGCCGGTCAATCATCGAGGTGACGCCGGAGGGTATCGGTCGCGATGCCGGCAAGTTGCGGACGATCAGCGAGCGATCGGGTGTGCAGATCGTCAGCGGCATCGCCTTCTAAGATGAGAGCACCTACCCCGATTGGCTGCGGACGGCGACGATCGGGCAGATCGCCGACTATTTCGTGCGCGAGATCGAAGAGGGCACCGACGGTGTTCGCGCCGGCCTCATCGGCGAATTGATGAGCCACAACGAGCCGGTGGCGAATGCGTCGGGTTACCGTTTGCACGAGATGGAAGAGCGCGTGTTCATTGCGGCCGCTCAGGCGCAGAAACGAACCGGCGTCGCCATATCGACGCATGCCTCCCTGGGGCGGGCCGGACATGCGCAGCTCGATGTCCTTGAACGGCACGGCGCCGACCTCGGCCGCGTGGTCATCGGCCATTGCGACGCACACTGGCACGCCGATATCGACCTCGACCTCGACTATTACCTGCCGATCCTTGCGCGTGGTGCCTATTGCCAGTTTGACATGATCGGCTGGACCGAACTGGCGGCCGACACCACGCGCGCCGATCGCATCGCAGCGCTGATGGCGCTCGGCCATGCGGGGAAAGTAACACTGTCCACCGACACCTGCCGCCTGTCGCAGATGCACCGCAACGGGGGACGTGGCTTCGACCACGTCTGGACCTCTTTCCTGCCCGAACTGCGCGTCCGGGGTGTCACCGAGGCACAGATCGACAGCATGCTCGTCGATGCGCCCCGCAGCGTCCTCGCGGCAGCATAAGGGGGGCCGATGAGAGTCTCCATTTTCGACGATGTGGCAGTTTCACCGGAGCGCCATCTGGGTGAGCGATGGGCGTTCGCCTTCCCGACCTCCTGCCGGCTGCGCGACGGGACAATCCTGTCGGTCTATCGTCGCGGCAAGGAGAAGCACTCACACGACGGCGTGTTCATGGTGCAGCGCTCGGATGATGGCGGGCGGAGCTGGAGTGAGCCGCAGACGATCTGGGACGGCTTGAAAGCGGCTGTGCCGCAGTCGGTTCATGCTGGCACGGTGGTCGAGGCCAGCGACGGCAGCGTCCTCGCCATGTTCACGGCCGTTGAGATTACCGATGCGGCGGAAGCCTTTATCTTCAGCAGCACGGGCCGCCATCTCGAGCAGAGATTCTACGTCGTGCGAAGCGCAGATGGCGGCAGGACATGGTCGGCGCCGACGCTCGCCCACTTGCCGGGCACGCCGCCGCTGCGCTACATCAACAGCCGCCCCCTGCCCCTGCCCCTGCCCGATGGCCAGGTGCTGGTGCCGGCCGAGGTCACCACGGACGCCGGACTGCAGGCCGTCATGACCGGGCATTATGACGTCTCGTCCGGTGTTTTCTCCCCGTTCCAGTTCGTTGCGCGTGACACCAGCGGCCGGCTGAGCTTCGGGGACCCCAAATTCGCGGCGCTACCCGACAGCACGATCCTGATGTGGCTGTGGGCCTTCGTGAACGCAACGGAAGAGACGGTTGCGGCACATCTTTGCGCGTCGACGGACAATGGCCGCAGCTGGAGTGCACCGCGGCCGACCCCGATTGTCGCCCAGGCCTCTGCACTGCTCACGATCGACGACGCAAGGGTGATCGTCGCCGGCAATGTGCGAACACCACCCGAGGGCATCCGACCCTGGCAATCGCCCGATGCAGGCCAGCATTGGGACGAGGCCTCGCCGATCCAGATGTGGGACGCGCGGAGCCACCGGATGCTCGGCGCGCCGATAGGGGAACGGGCGCAGGCAGCGCGCGATCCGAGCGACGGTAAGCTCTGGGAGTCGCTGCCCGGCTTCACCTTCGGCTCGCCGGATCTGGTTCCCGCGGAAGAGGGCGTGAGCCTTTTGACCTATTACGTCATGAATGACGGGTTCGCGGAGGTGCGCGCATGCCGCTTCGTTGTGGACTGACACCTTACCAGCGCTCGGGAGCAGTCACATGAGATCGACTGCCGACATCGTGATCATAGGCGCCGGTCTGCACGGCGCGTCGCTCGCCTACCATCTTGCCAAAGCCGGCGCCGGATCGGTCGTCGTGCTCGAGAAAAAGCACGTCGCGGCGGGGCCGACGGCGAAGTCGGGTGCGATGATCCGGCCGCTGTTTTCGGACGCGATCTACATCCGCCTGGTGCTCGAGGCGACGGCGATGTTCGAGCAATGGGACGACGTGATCGGTGGCGATGCAGGCTTCGTCCAGAACAGCTTCCTGCGGTTCACCGAGAGCTTCGATCAGCCGACGCTCGGCGCCGATCTCGACCTGATGACGCGCCTTGGCGCCCCATTCGAGTTGATCGCCCCGGCGGACCTGCCTGGGCTGGCGTCGTCCTGCGTGTTCAGTGGCTCGGAGTCCGGCGTGCTCCTCACCAAGGGGGGCTTTGCCGACGCGATCAAGACCACCGAAAGCCTCGTCGCGGCGGCTAAGCGTCTGGGCGTGCGCTTCATCGAAGACGCCGAGGTCACCGGCATCGATGTGGCCAATGGCAAGGTGCAGGCAGTGGTGACCGCGTCCGGCCGGATCGCGACGGGCCTCGTGGTCAATTGCGCCGGGGCCTGAGGCGACCGCGTCGGCGCGATGGCCGGCGTGACCTTGCCGATCGAGATTCACCGCGTGCCCACGGCGCTCTACCGCAAGCCCGAGAGCCTCCGTGTGCCCGGCCCGATCCTGTCGGACGGCATCAACCAGATTTATCTGCGCGATGCCGGCGAGGGCTATTTGCGGGCAGCGCGGTTCGGCTGGACGGCCGACCGCGTCGACCCCGACAGCTATGACGAGACCGTCAGCCGCGCGCAGCATGATGATGTTCGCCGGCTGGTCGAGCAGCGCGTGCCGGCGATGCGGCGCACGCCCTCGGTCGGCGGCTTTTCGGCGATCTACGACATGACTCCCGACGGCCACCCGATTGTCGGGCCGGTCGGCGATATCGATGGCTTCTGGTGCGACTGCGGCTGGAGCGGCAATGGCTTCGCCAGCGCTCCCGCCGTCGGCGCGCATATCGCGGCGGCGATCACCTGCAAGACGAGCGAGGTCGACCTGTCACCCTTCGCATGGCCCCGCTCAGCCGATGCCACACCGCGGCCCGACGTCAGTTGGGTCCGCCGATGATCAAACTCAGTCGCCACGCCGACCCGCTAGAACCTGCCGGACAGCAGGAATTGATCGGCCTCTGGCGCAGCGAGTGGACACGCACCGACTATGATTGGCTGGAGGCGCTTAACGGCGACTATGCAGACACGCTGCGCACGGTCTCCGTCGTCGCGCGGATTGACGGTCGGGCCGTCGCGAGCGCCACGGTCAATTTCGCCGCGCATGCGCCGGAAACCTGCCTTATCGGCAATGTGGTGACGCTGGCTGCATTTCGCGGGCAAGGCCTCGCCAAACTCGTGACAGATGCAGCGGTCGCGATCGGCTTCGAGGCAGGCTGCACCCTGGCGTTTCTCGGTTCATCGCGGATGGAAGGAAATGTCTACGAGCGATGCGGTTTCATCCGTGTAGCCGGCTCGATCATGTGCCGCGCTGCGCCAGGATTCGAGGCAGACATGACCTTCGCACCGGGGCATGCTGTCGCCCTCCGGGATGCGCAATGGGGCGACATGACGGGCTTCGTCCGGCTTCTGACCCAGCCCTTGGCGGACGCCGTGATCGACATGCCGCGAGGGCTGATGTCGATCGCCGCCGCAGATCCGAAGCGCTGCGTCTCGGCCTTCCCCCTTGTCCACGAAAGTGTGCATCTGCGCGGCGGCGTCGTGCTGATGCTGGCTGCGATCGACTCCAGTCGGATCTTCGGCATGGGGACGCTGACCCCTGGCCCCGCACCCAGCGTTTCGCATCGCGGCATCGTCGATGTCGCTGCGCATGCGAGCTACGCCACTCATCGCGATGAGATGCTCGCCCGCCTGCTGGCTGCGGCGGGAAGCCGACGCATCGAGACACTAGAGGCCGTCGTGGTCACCTCAGACACTGCCAAACTCGAGGCCCTCGGGCGCGCCGGCTTTCGGCCAGTTGCCACCCTGCCCGGTCATCTGCGGTTGCGGAGCGGTCCCGCCGACGCCGTGCGGCTCGAGCTCAAACTTACATGACCAGAGCTATGTATCTTTATCCTTGGGATCTCGAGTACGAAGGCGCCGAAACCGTGCTGCCGCGGCTTCGCGACTTAGGCATCGACGCCGTTTTGCTGACCGTGAGCTATCATGCCAACAAGTTTGTGCGCCCGCATGCCACGCCTCGCGTCCAGATTATGCTTGGCATGTGCTTCTGCGACGCCCGTCTCGCGACAGCCTCCGCCGCTGGCATTGATGGCCACGCCGTGAGCGGTCGCAACTGCTACCAACCCGATCTCTTCTTCACCGACGGTATAGAGCCCGCGAGCGATCCGTAGACCGACCCTGAGTCGCGCGCATTCAACGCCTTTCGGGCTAATGTCGTGATAGCATGCGCCGCCGACGAGGTACGAAGCGCCGTGACGCAGCTCGATGCCGCTGGCGCCGCGTCGATCTCGTTATACAACTACGGCCACATGCGGCTCAAATCGCTCGACTGGATAGCAGCCGCGCTCACCCGACCGAAAGGGCAACCTATGCGACATGACAACACTGTGGCGATCATCACCGGTGCCGGCCAGGGCATCGGCCGGGCGATCGCGATGCAGCTCGCGCGGGAGGGCGCTGCGGTTGGCATCGTCGATATCGATGAGGCTGGCGGCCGCGATACCGTCGAGCGCCTCAACGACACCGGCGCGCCGGCGCATTTCCACTATGGCGACATCACCGATTTCGCGGCCGTGGAGAGCGCTTTCGCGGAAATCGCCGCGGCGCTCGGACCGGTGACGCTACTCGTCAACAATGCCGCGTTCACCGAGGCCGGCAGCCTCGAGACGATCTCGCTGGACGGCTGGCACCGCGAGATCAACATCAATCTCAACGGTACCTATCACTGCACACGCGCGATCGTTC
>CAIMLX010000156.1 GCA_903842455.1 uncultured Hyphomicrobiales bacterium
CGGCGATCGAGTGGACGCGCTCGTGGCCGGTGGAGAGGTCTACGCCGGAACTCAGATGCGGATCGAAGAACACCACCTTCATGTCGAAGGCGGCGGCCCGGCGCGCCGCGGCAAGTCCAATCCGGCCGAGGCCGACAATGCCGAACGTGGCGTTCCTGTGCCGGCGGATCAGCGGCGCCTTGTTGAAGTGCCAGCCGGCGGCACCGGTCGCAGCGATAGCGGTGGGGTAGGAGTAGGTGCCGCGGGTCAGCGCCAGCATCAGCGCGATCGCATGGTCGGCAACTTCGGTTGTGCCGTAGTCGGGTACGTTGCAGGCGGGGATATTGCGGGCGCCCCAGCCAGCGGTATCGATGTTGTCGTAGCCGACGCCGGAGCGCACGGCGATCCGCGCCCGCGGGAAAGCGGTGGGCGGCAGCGGCACGTTGAGCGCGGCGGAGTAATTGATCACCGCATCGACGCTTGCGGCGACTTCCGGGCTAATCTCTGCCGCTACGTCGACACGCGAACGGGCGATGACGAACTCGACGTCCGGGTATTGCTGGCGCTCGATATCGCCATCGTCCGGGTTCTGCCAGTTGACGCACAGGATCTTCATGGTGTCCCTCCGCTGCCTTGCCGGCAGTCCGTTACTTGCGGATGCCGCCGATACGGCCGCCCATCGGCACGACCGCCCCGACCGGCTGGTCGATGGCGCTCAGCGTGCCCGAGGCTGGTGCCTCGATCTCCACCACCGCCTTGTCGGTTTCGATCTCGGCGACGACGTCGCCTTCCTTGACCACATCGCCGACGGCCTTGTGCCACTTGACCAGCGTGCCTTCGGAGACGGTGAGGTCGCCGAACGGCATGTTGATCGGTTCGTCTCCCGAGCCGGCGGCAGCGGCCGCGGTCGGTGCTACGGCCGCGACCGGTGCCGGCGCAGGCGTCGCGGTAGCTGCGTCCGCCACTATGCCGGTGGTGTGCCAGTGATCGGGGACGGCAGGCTTGCCGGCGATGACGCTGCGGACGCCATCCATGATCCGGGTGGTATCGACCAGCATGGCGCGCTCGAGCACCGGCGCGAACGGGTGCGAGGTCGGCGCAGTATGGAGGCGGCCGGGCGGCCCGTCGAGCTCGTCATAGGCCAGCTCGTTGATGGCCTGGGCAATCTCGCCGCCCATGCCGCACATAGCCCAGGCCTCGTCGACCACCAGCAGGCGGTGGGTGCGCTTGACGCTCTCGACGATGGTGGTGACGTCGAGCGGCATGATGGTCCGCAGGTCGATCACCTCGGCATTGATGCCCTGCGCACCCAAAAGCTCGGCGGCTTCGAGCGAGCGCGGCACCATCTGGCCGGCGGCCACGATGGTGATGTCCGTCCCGCTGCGGGCGACGCGAGCCACCCCGAACGGCACATAGTGGTCCTCGCCGACCGGCACCGGCCCCTTCGATGCGAATAGCGCCTTGGGCTCCAGCATGATCACCGGATCGGCGCCGCGCAGCGCCGTTTTCATCAGGCCCTTGGCATCGGCGGGGTTGGAGGGCACGCAGACGATGAGGCCCGGCATGTGGGCGAAGAGCGGGTGATACATCCCCGAATGGTGCGGACCGGAACTGCGCAGCGCGCCGGCGCCGGCACGTACCACCATGGGAGCGCTCATCTCGCCATTGCTCATGTAGCGGAGCTTGGCGGCCTGCAGGAAAATCTGCCCGGTGGTCTCGAAGGCGAAGTCGGCGAACATCAGGTCCGAGACGGTTCGCGTACCGGTAGCTGACGCGCCGACTGCGGCGGCGGTGAAGCCCTGCTCGGAGATCGGCGTGTCGACCATCCGCTCGGCGCCGAATTCGTGCCAGAGATTCTTGGTGTGGGCGAAGCTGCCGCCGCGCTCGCCGGTGCCCTCGCCGAAATAGAGGATGGCGGAGTTGGCGCGCATCTCCTCGGCAATGCCGTCGCGCACCGCCTCGAGCCAGCCCTGCACGCGGGTTTCGCCGGCGGGGCGTACGACAAGGGCTTCGGGCGGGTTGATCGGGCTGGCATAGACGTGGCGGCGGACCGTGGACGGGTCGGGCTCTGGCGAGTTTCGGGCGAACTCGAGGGCTTCCTGCACGATGCGGTCGATGTGGGCCTCGATGTCGGCGAGGTCGTCGGGCGTGACGAGGCCGTAGTCCTCGACGAGGCGCTTGCGGAACATGTCGATCGGATCGCGCTTGATCCAGGCGTCGACCTCCTCCTGCGTGCGGTAGGTGCCGATCACCGGATCGCCTTCGTGGTGTCCGACGGTGCGATAGGTCTTGGCTTCGATCAGCGTCGGGCCGAGGCCGGATCGAGCGCGCTCGGAAGCCTCCTTCATTGCCAGCCAGACGGCGAAC
>CAIMLX010000157.1 GCA_903842455.1 uncultured Hyphomicrobiales bacterium
AGGAACCGTCACAAGGCGGGGTGGGGTAGCAGGGAAGCGTGCCAAACCAGCGCAGGCAGATCGCTGTAGCCATTCAGCCCGGCAGCCCTTGGCGGGATGTAGACGCCATGCTCGTAGCCGATCTTCTGCTTGGCGTTGCGCGTCCAGCCAAAGTCGATGCCGTCGAGCTGTTGGGTCAGGAATTCGTGCATGTGTTCAAGGGGCGTGCGACCGTTGTCCAGCGGCTTCCCCGCATAGGTCCGCGTCCAGTGGCGCTCCGTCAGATAGAGGATCGTGTCGCAGCTGCGATCCCATGAGCGGTGCCTGATATACCCGGTGAGCTTCCTATGTTCTTGGAAATCATGTCCCTCTCGGCACCATTGCCTGAAGAAGGCGTGGTTCTGGAGCCAAGCTCCCATGAAGGTCACATCCTCGAAAGCCTCAAAGGCGGTGGCGTTGATCTCGCTGTAGATGAATATGCGGGGATCGGTCTCATCAGCTTGCCCGGCCCCGACCGCCTTCCAGCTCTCCACATTCGCATAGACGGAGAAGTTGGGGTTCAGCACGCGAGCCATGATCGGGTGCAGCAATGCATTGACAGCGTCGCCGCGCTTGAGGGGATCATTGACGCTGTCGCGCACGCCCGCCCCATGCCGGGGGCGCAGCAGGCTGAACTCTTCAGCCGGGTCCACCAACTCCAGCCTGTCCATGAGGACACAGAAGTTCTCCACGAGCTGTATGCTGTGATCCTCGAAGGGATTGAAGGCCTCATCCACGAACACCTGCCGCCACACATGGGGGTTGGGCCAGGGCGTCAGTTCCAGGAACGACCGCAGCGTGATGAACAACAGCTCGGGCTCATCGTGGGGCGTGGTCTCAAGATGATTGATGAGCCGCCGCTTGACGCTGGCAGCATCCTTCTCACTGAAGATCGTGTTGATCGCGACATCATCCCAGCCCATATCATTGATCATCCCTGCAGTTCGATGAGCTTGCTCCTTGATCAGCGCGATGGTTGGCAGGATGAACAGCGCCTTGAACCCGGCTTCGCCGCGCATCATCACCATGCCGCCGCCGAGCGCCACGGCCCAGAGCAAATAGGCGTACAGCGTGGGGCGCCAGTCCTTCAGGCCAAGCGGCACGAGGCCGGCTGAATTGAGCGCCTGGAGCAGGCCGACAGCGAGGAAGAGGACGGTGGCAGCGGCGATGAGTGCCCTGCCCCCCTCTTTGCGGCGACGCGAGATGGCGCCGTAGCTCGGTGATTCAGTCAACGCCATCCACGCCCCTGAAGAGTTCTGGCTCGGAACTAAATCGGCTGGTGACGGTCCGCCACCAGCCGTGGATTGTCAATCACGCTGCGCGCGCGGCGTTACATGTCCGCGGCATCACATGCCGAGCGACGCCTTGTAGAGCGCGATCTGGTTGTCGCGACCGATCTGGTCGGTGATCTTCTCCCAGGCCGCGGCAATGGCATCGGCGGTTTCCTGCGCCGAGGCATACTGGCCGTTGATGCCCTTCACCAGTTCGTCCTCGGCAATCGAGTAGTACTGGAAGATGCCCGGGATGCGTGGCTCGATCGCCGCATTGGGGTGGTTGTAACTGTCGAGGTTCGAGCCGAGATAATCCTCGACGAAGGCGCGGTCGTAACCGGCAGCTTCCCACTCTTCGTACTGGAAGTGCGAGTTGCGGTAGGGCTGGAAGCCGGACGGGTAAGCGGCGGTCCACAGCGAGAGATCCTTGCCGCCCAGGTGGGCCGCGGCCGACCAGGCCGCCTTGCGCTTTTTCTCGTCGGCGGACACGCGGCTGGTGACGTAAACGCCCCAGCCGATATAGGCCATGTTGGGCGCGAAGTTTTCCTTCTCTTCCCAGGCGCTGGTCTTGGAGTTGTAGACCCGCTTGGCGCCGGGGTTGATCGAGAATCCGACGACATCGCCGACGACGGAGGTATCCGAGGTGCGGGCGTTGGAGCCGACGTCGCCCCACCAGGTGAGGGCCGCGCCGGTGCCACCGAGGAACTGCGAGAAGGCAGTGGCGTTCGGGTCGGCGTTCAGCTGATCAGGCGGATAGGCGTTGGCCTTGACCAGGTCGAGCACGTCCTGGATGGCCTGCACCCAGGCCGGGTTGTTGACGCGCGGCTTCATGGTGTCGGGGTCGAACAGCCATGCCGGATCGTCCGGATGCTTGGCATAGGCGGCCGCGCGGTCCTCGAGGAAATAGAAGCCGAAGCCGCCCCACTGGTACTTCAACGGGTCGATGAAGCCATAGGCTGGAGTTCCGGTGATCGGATCGTTCTTGCCGGCAAGGGCGGCGGACAGCGCCGGGAAATCCTCCCAGTGCGTCGGCACGTCGGCCATGCCGCTGATCGAGCCGTCGCCGAAATAATCCTTGCGGTACGCGAACGTATGGCAGTCGCCATCGATGTTGATGCGGTAGGTCTTGCCGTCCCAGGTGCCGACCGGCGCCTGCAGATAGCCCACGAGATCGTCGGCCTCGATCTGGGTCTTCACCCAGTCGGGCATCTCGTCGAGCAGGCCCTTGCTGGCGGTATCGCCCTCGAATGGTGCACCCATCTCGACGATATCGAAATCCACCGTGCCGGTAGCGATCGACTGCTGCAGGCGCGGATTGTAGTCGGCTTGGGCGAGGTCGATCCAGTTGATCTTGGCGCCAGTATAGGACTCCCACGGCTTCAGGAAGCCGCGGAACAGGAAGTTGTGCAGGTTCTGGTTGTTGAGGCCCATGAAGGTCAGCTCGACGCCGGCGAACTCGCCCTCGGCGACATTGGCCTTGGTGGCGGCGAGGCAGAGTTCTCCGACCTTCTGCCAGTCGGCATCGGTGGGCGAGCCCTTGCCGACGCCGGGGATCTGTAGGATCTGGGCGCGCACGCTGTCTTGGGCAAAGGCCCTTCCGGCCAGTGTGCTGCCTAGCGCGGTGCCCGCAGCGAGAGCGGCAGCGCCCTTCATGAAGCCGCGGCGGTTCGCCACAAGCTGGTTGTAGAGTTCGACTTTCAAATTGTTCTCCCATTGAGCGCCGCTCATGCGAGCGACGGGTAACGCCCGGCACAGGCTCGCCGGGGAGTTTGCCGATTGCGGCGCTTTTGCGCCGCCGACCGGCCGAGCCTCCTACGGAAGCGCTCCCTTTTCTGGGCCGTCGAGCCACTGATGCTAGGGACCTAACATGTTAGAAGTCAATACGGTCCCCTCCGACATCCTTCGGACGGCGAAAGAAATCAGCTCGCAATTCATTAGCAAATGCATGAAGGGAGATGTGAGGGAAGTCCTTGCCGGCGAAATGACGCCGGCTCGTCACGCGTCCGGTGGCAACACACCCTTTTTCAGGATGAAGCAGCCGTAAAGCCGGCGCTCCCCGGTCTGAATGACGCAGTATGATCGCCTAGCCGCTTCGTAGAAGGCGAAGCGCTCGATCGATCCCATGGGCCAGGGGCGTCCCTCAGCTGCATTGATGGCAGCCTGCACCTCCCTCTGCACAGGAGGAACCTCCTCAGGCATGTCGACGATTTCCATTCGCAATGCGGACTGGGGCGCAAAGCTATCGAGGGGCATGAGCGACAGGATCGCCTGTGCGGCGCGCCCAGCCGTTACATTTTCGAGCTTTAGAAGGCGCCCATAGAGCGAGTGGCGAGCGATAGAGTCTGCCGGAAAATTCATGTCGGCAAGGATGAGATCGTCGCCGTGTCCCATCGACTTGAGCGCGTGCAAAACATCGGCGTTGAGGATCGGATCTAGTCCCTTCAGCAATTCGGCCTCCCTGTTTCATCGATCATCTAGCATGGCTGATGATGGCCGGGGACTCCAATCCGGCGAGATCTGGCGCGTGCCGCTGGCCCAAAGACGCGTGCGAGGTTAAGCTTTTCGAGCGGAGGTCGATTATGCGCTACGAGATGATGCTGCCTTACCAGGTACGCCGGGCCATCGACGAGAACTGGCCCGTCGTTCTGCCGCTCGGCGTGCTCGAGTATCACGGCGAGCACATGGCGCTGGGCATGGACACGCTCGTCGTGGTCAAGGTAGTGGAACTTCTCGAGCGTGAAACGAACATCGTGATCCTGCCGCCCTTCTACTACGGCGCGGCCAGTTATGCGGTGGAGCCGCCCGAAGGCAATGGCTCCATTCAGGTTGGCCAGAACGCTTTGGCCGCATTCGGTGCCGATCTGTTTCGCAGCCTCTTGCGGGTCGGCTTTCGCAATATCCACTTCATCATCCACCACCAGAGCGAAAACTTCGCAGTCGGCATGCCGACCGATCTCAGCTTCAAGTCCGCGGCCCGCCAGGTGATCTTCCAGTACCTCGAGGAGACGCGCGGGGAGGGCTGGTGGGGCAGCAATGCCATGGCCGACTACTACCAGAAGCAGGCGTATGGCGATGACCCATTCAACTGGATTAAGGGGCATCCGCTGTTTGATGCGGAGATGATCAAGTCCTATCCATTTGACCACGCAGGGATGGGTGAAACATCGTTGATGCTCGCTCTTTGCCCTGAGGCGGTGGACATCGACAGACTGGATCAAGGCAGGTGGTACACGCGCACCGCAGCGCAAGCATCTCGCGAGCTTGGCCAACGCGGAGTGGAGTTGATCCTCTCCCATCTTCGCGGTTGCATTGCTGAGTAGCCAGATCGGCCCGGCACTCCCTGAGTGCGACACGACTAGGTCGACACCTGCCGGAGGCAATTCAGAGCCATGTTGGCGCTAGACGATCCGTGGATGAGGCGGCCTGGTCTTTGCCTGGCTCTCGAAGATGCTCTCGGCGGCAGGTCACTCGCGTTCCATTACGAGCCTTTCGCCTACTTAGCGCGACGGCGAGAGCTGCCGCGCGGCCTACAAAACGCCTTTGCGAAGGATAAAGCAGCCATACGGGCCGGCATCGGTTGTCTGGACGATCGCGAAGGCCCGCTTGGCCGCCTCATAAAAATCGAACCGCTCCAGGGCTCCGATCCCGATCGGGCGCCCCTCGACCTCGTCGACCAACTGCTGCATAGCATGGTGGATGTCGACAACACGATCCGGATCCCCCACTACCTTCATGCGCAGAACGGGTGTCTCGACGAAGGTGTCTAGGGGTATCAGGCTGAGAATGGCCCGCGTGGCGCTAGGGATGTCGGCACCGAACAGCGTCAGCAGCTCGCCGTGAGTCGTCTTCGCGGCAATGGTGGCGGCCGGGTGATTGCGGTCGCAGATGACGATATCGTCGCCATGGCCCATCGATTGGAGAACGAACAGCAGTTCGGCTGTTAGCAGCGGGTCGAGGCCCTTTAGCATGATCGATCCTCACACGGTTGATTCTGGCCGGAGACATGGGCAGCGGCAGCGGCATTCGCGGCATGCGCCGCTGCCTCAAGCGCCGCGCCCGCCGCGAGACGCGCGACAAGCGAACCGATGAACGCGTCCCCCGCGCCATGGGTGGAGACGACTTGCACTGGCAAACCGGGTATCGCGAAGACCTGGCCCGCGGCGTCCTGTCCGACGATTCCGCCGGCCCCCAGCGTGATCAGCACGCTGCGTCCGGCCGCGGCAAGCACCGGCAGGGTTGCCCTAGCCTCGCGTTCACTATCCACCGTCCGACCAGCCAGCATGGCCGCCTCCACGCGGTTGACGACAAGAATGTCGACGAGATCAAGCAGGCTGGTATCCATCGGCCGGACCGGCGCGGCATTGAGGAGGACCTTGGCTCCGGCTGCGCGCGCCTCACGCGCAGCTGCGACATTGACAGCCTCCGGCACTTCGTTCTGAAGGACGAGTATCGCTGCGCCGTCGAGCTCAGCCCAGTCGGCCGCTACCGACTCAGGGGGGATCGTCAGGTTTGCGCCGGAAACGATTACAGCGGCATAGTCTCCAGACGTATCCACGATAGCCACGCTCATCCCGGAGCCGGTAGTCCGGTCCACGGCGACCGAGCGCGTGTCGACGCCCTGGGATGCAAGGTGGTCTAAGAGCCTGCGTCCGAAGCCATCGTCACCGACGCGCCCGATCATGGCAGTGCGCGCGCCAATGCGAGCCGCCATGACGGCCTGGTTTCCGCCCTTGCCGCCGCATTGCTGGCCCCAGGCTGACCCCGCGAGCGTCTCATCGAGGCCCGGAAGGCGCGGCGCACGGACCATGACGTCGAGATGGAGGCTCCCGCAGACGATCACATCGAACATGCGTTACCGCTCCCAGAGCACGGCCTGGACCAGTCGCTGGCCGGTGACCGCGTCCTGCCGTTCGAGCGCCTCCGCGAGGACGTTTGTCGCCATGAGCCGGGCAACGGCGGCTTGCATCGCCTTGACGGTGCGGATGTTTTGGGCGCATTCGGCGACGGGATCGAGGCCGGTCGCATCCGGAAACGTGTCGAAGTAAAGCACGCCGCGATAGCCGATCCGCTCCAGAGTGTAGAGGAACTCAACCGTCGCGGTGGCGTTCACCGACCCCACCATCAGGCCGTCGTCGCGCTTGCCATAGCCGTCGTTGAGATGGATGCCGAGGAGCCGGCTCGCCCGGGCGGCAAGGGTGGCCGAGAGGCCGGGCTGTTCACCCGCATAGAGGACATGGGCGAAGTCTAGCGTGACGCCGAGATTTTTCGCACCCACCTCGCGGATCGCGAGGAGCGTGGTGCCGAGGTCGCCGAGGAGGCAGAAGGCGCGCGGCTCGTTGGGCTTGTACTCGATCGAAATATCGAGGTCGGGCGCGTGGGCGCAGACTTCGGCGATTCCAGCTATCTCCAGTTCCCAAAGACGCGAATAGTCCACCTGGAAAGGGTAGTCGAAACCGTCCTGGCCAAGCCACAGCGTCATCGTGCGTCCCCCCGCTTCCGCAAGGGCGTCAAGTCCGGCCTTGGTCAGGTCGATCGCTTTGCGGCGGATAGCCTCTTCCGGATGGGTAAATGCGCCCAGCTTGAACGCGGGATCGGAATAGTACCGCATGGCAAAGCCGTTCAGGCCGAGGCCGACGTCCGCCAAGACGCGGGCCATAGCTGTTGCATCCGATCCGTCAAGGTGGTCGGGGAAGTTCAGGTCGACCTCGTTGAGGCCCTCGACCGTTGCCGCCCGCCGCACGAGATCCGCAGGCGTGCCGGACAGTGTGCCGTCCAATTCGGGCGTGCGGAAGGCGTTGAGGCGGGCGGCAAATCCTGTAGTCGACATGAGAATCTCGCAAAGATCATCGCAACCTCGACCAAAGCGCTATGGGACGCAAACGTCAACGTCAAGGGCTCCGGCTCTGGGAGTGAGGCAACTTCCCCCTCTGACGTTACCCCCCTGGCCGATCAGCGGCTGTGACGGCAACCCGATTTGGATTGTGCCCCCGAACGAGGGCCGACGAGCATTGGTTTTCTGGTGCAGTACACCGTCGAGATGTGCGCCTGAGATCCGCCGCGCTGAGCAAAGTGCTGCGCGCCCGCAAATCAAGCTACCGATCGTTCCCGAGCGCTGTCGTAGCAAGGAACTAAAGCCTCGGCTATCGGCCCAGGGCGCTGGGGTAGCTTCCGGTGTGGCCGGCACGATCTCGCCCATAGGGCCCGCGGGCCGTGCCGGACCCTGATCGCCCTTTCCACCGGCGGCTCCCTTGTCGCCCTTCGGCCCCGGTTGGCCCGGATCGCCTTTCGGCCCCGCCAGGCCCCCAGGGCCTACATCGCCTTTTGGTCCAACTGGTCTAGTATCCCCTTTCGAACCCGCGGGGCCGGTTGGTCCGACGTTGCCCTTGAGTCAAAGCGGACCAGAATCGCCTTTCGAGCCAGCGGGACCAACCGGGCCGGCGCTGCCCGCCGGGCCCGCGGGGCCAGCTTCGCCTGTAGGACCGGCAGGTCCGGCTATTCCGGCGTCACCTTTTGCGCCGACTTGTCCCGCGTCGCCTTTCGGTCCAGCGGGGCCCACCTGAGTTTGCACCAGCAGTCGCAGCGGCGGACTGGTTGCGCGTGGTGACGACCAGTTCTTGCCGCTGCTTCTGGCACCCACCGCTTGCCGATGCCCGGCAGCTTAGTTCAGCACCCTGCTAGCCGCTCCCGTCGCGTCTTCCTATCGCACGGCTTCGCGGCGGGCCGGGGTGACGCAGACCACATCACCAGCAAAGGCTTCGCGCCAGACAAAGCCGTCGATGCAGGTATTCGGACCGTAGGCACCGGCGGGGTCGATGCGGGAGGCCGCCACGCCACCCTCCCCGGCGCCGGTAAATGCATCGTTGGTGGCGGCGGTCCAGCAGGCCCTCATCGACAAGGGCTACCACGAGGTGGGCGAGCCGGATGGCAGGCCGGG
>CAIMLX010000158.1 GCA_903842455.1 uncultured Hyphomicrobiales bacterium
CAATGGCCTCGAGGAACGGGGGCATGGCGGTGAATGTCACCTCGACGGCGGAACTGCCCTCCGTCTTCTGCGGCCGGTAGCGAACGACACCGTTCCGAACGTGCTGGCGCCCCAGCAGCACCGCATCGGATCTCCGCAGCCCGGTGAACAACAGGAGGCGCATGGCGAGGTTCGCCATGGTGCCCAGCGGGTGGCGCTGCTCGTATCTCTCCACATCCTTCATCGTCCAAGCCGTCCGATGGCCCTTGGCCACGCGGGCGTAGTCGACATTCCGCGCGGGGTCGACATCGACCCAGCCGCGCTCCTTCGCGTAGGCGAACATCGGCTTGATGGCCTTCATGAAGTTGTTGGCGGCGTGACCTTTGCCGCCAGTGCGGCGCTCCCGGGCATCGATGATGGTCTGCTCGGTGATGCGCCGGATGGCAGCGTCTCCGGACTTGTCGACCATCTGTTGGAAGAAGGAGTCGCGCCGACGCTGCGTGATCTGATCGAGGCCGCGGAAGTGCAGGGTCTTCTTGTACTCGACCACCAGCCAGCGGAGCGTGCCCTCCCGGACGTTCGTCCCGGCGATGCGCTGCACCTTCTGTCCCGTGCGCGCGGCCTGGTAGGCGTCCTCGAACTCAGCGGAGCCGAAGTCGGGTAGGCGGATACGCGGGCCCTTGCCGACGCGGTAGTAGTAGACCGGCGTGCCGTGGCGGTTGCGCTCTCTCGTGACGTTGGCCGGCAGCTTGGTTCGCATGGTCTCCATCAGAGTTCGATGGGCTGGCCGTCGTCAAGCGGTTCCCGTTCGACGGGGACGGACTGCTTCGGCAACGGCACGATGCGAATGATCCCGTCCGGGGTGATCTCGACTACCCCGGGATACTGGACCTGCTCGATCGCACGGAGGGCTCGAGCAACGTCGGCCTGGGTGATGGCGGCGGGGCGGCGGCTCATCGAAGGGAACTCAATTTCGGTTGCGAGATTCCGCTGGCAATGGTGATTATCGCGCTATGACAGAACCAGAAGACGGCCCAGACAGCGCCTTGCGCCAGCACCTTGAGCTGGTGGGTCAGTCGTATGCCGACTGGGACGCTGAGGTCCGCCAGATTGTCATGGCGGCCGACCGAGTGGAGACCAGCGGGGGCTTCGTCGACGCCAACAACCTCGTAAGGGCAGGCGAGATCGCAGAGGCGATCGACGCCGAGATCGCCGGACTCGGTGAAATCAGCGTCGATCTGGCGGGAGAGGTGGCGGGGCAGGTCGCGGGCGTGGGCGACCGGCTCATTGCGCTGCGCGATGCGGTACGCGAGGCGGCGCGACGGCTGCACGGTAGGACCTGAGAGATGTTCGAGGCTTCCAACATCGACCGCGAGGTTATGGTTTACCGGACGAAGCTGATCGCGCTGCTGGACCGCTTCATGGCCGGCGAGCGCTCGCTCATCGCCATCGAGGCGCAAGCCCATGCGGATGCATTGGTGTGCCTGATGGAGGAGGCTCCGCTCCGGAAGCGCGCAAAGATCGACCACTTGATCGACCGGTACGAGTCGCTCCGCATGAACTGTGCAAACTGACATCCCGACATAGCCGACGACTGGGCAAAGCTTCGCATCGATCATTCCCGCCGCGTTCTCGACGGCTGGGAGTCTCTCGGCCGACCCAGCGGCAACCTCGAGGATCTGCTCGATATGGTACGCCAGGAGATCGATGTGCTGGAACGCATCGCCCTTTACGAGGAGGAGTGGTCCATTCAAGCCCACTTTCTCGCTGTTAGGTATCGGGCGTTCCGTGTGGGCCTTAAGTCGATGGCGAACTAGCGGCATTGCGGCCCCCTCGCGACGATCATTTGCTTGGAGCCGATCCGCATGATGGTGGCTGCGGCGGTCTGCACAGCATCGTCCGACTTGGGGCTGATCAGCGACAGTCCACCGATAGCGGCCATGATCTCCTGTTCCTGGTCCTGCTCGGGCAGGAAGGTGAGCGCGTCCTTCTCGACGCGGTAGTCGATGAAGCCGATCCGGACGCCCGTGGTCTGGCGGACGTTGAGCCGGCTGTTCTCGTCGATCTCGATGAGCACGATTGGGACTGGCTCCGGCATCAGACTGAATCCACCGACTGGTGGATATCGACGCGGCCGGGCAGCTTCAGGCCGAACTGAATGATCTCCATCCAGCGCATGATGGCGGTCTGTTTGTCGGCCTCGCTGGCG
>CAIMLX010000159.1 GCA_903842455.1 uncultured Hyphomicrobiales bacterium
CCCCTCGTCAGCTTGCCGGCAGTCCCAGCGCGCTGACCAACCCGGCCGAGCCGGAATATGCGTGGAGGCACTGCCTCAGTTACACCACGCTAAGGGACACGATCTCTCGCTTCGGTGCGCGGGACGGAGCGAGTCACGTTCAGGAATCGCGGGGATAAGTCGGCAAGGGCTCTGGGGTATGGGGTTTTCACTGTCATCCCGGCGAAGGCCGGGATCCAGCCTGAGGCGTTGCGGTGCGTATCCGAGGGATCAGGATGGGCCCCGGCCTTCGCCGGGGTGACAGTGGGTGTGGAGAGGCCCGAGACAAAAGCAGTTGGCTCGGCGGGGCTTGTAGGCGCCGGCGCCTGGAAGCAAAAAGGCCGGTCTTTCGACCGGCCCCTGCACTCACTTACGCCGCTTCGGCGTGCTCGACGCTGCCGCCGGGCCTGAGCGTCAGCCCGAAGCCTTCGGTGTCGATGGTGACGGTCTGGCCGTCGACGATGGTCCCCGCGAGGATCTCGTCGGCGAGCCTGTCCTGCACCTGGCGCTGTATGACGCGCTTCAGCGGACGGGCGCCGTAGGCGGGATCGTAGCCTTCGTTGCCGAGCCAGTCGCGCGCGGCTGGCGTCAGCTCGAGCGAGATGTCGCGCTCCTTAAGCAACTGGCGGAGCCGGCCCATCTGGATATCGACGATGGCGCCCATGTGCCCGCGCTCCAGCCGGTGGAAGACGATGATGTCGTCGATCCGGTTGAGGAACTCGGGACGAAACGAGGCCTTCACCACGTCGAGCACCTTGCCGCGCACCCGCTCGGTTTCGGCCGCATCGCCATCGGGCAGGTTGACCAGGAACTCCGAACCAAGGTTGGAGGTCAGGATCAGGATGGTGTTGCGGAAATCGACCGTGCGGCCCTGCCCGTCGGTGAGCCGGCCATCGTCGAGCACCTGCAGCAGGATGTTGAACACATCCGGATGCGCCTTCTCGATCTCGTCGAACAGCACGACCTGGTAGGGCCGGCGACGCACCGCCTCGGTGAGGAGGCCGCCTTCGTCGTAGCCGACATAGCCCGGAGGGGCGCCGATCAGCCGCGCCACCGAGTGCTTCTCCATGAACTCGCTCATGTCGATGCGCACCATGGCGGTGTCGTCATCGAACAGGAACGAGGCGAGCGCCTTGGTCAGCTCGGTCTTGCCGACGCCGGTTGGCCCGAGGAACATGAACGAGCCGATCGGCCGGTTCGGATCCTGCAGGCCCGCCCGGGCCCGGCGGACAGCCCGCGCCACCGCTTCCACCGCTTCGGTCTGGCCGATGACCCGTTGCGCCAGCGACTGCTCCATCTTCAGCAGCTTGTCGCGCTCGCCTTCGAGCATGCGATCGACCGGGATGCCGGTCCAGCGGCTCACCACCTGGGCGATGTGGCTGGGGGTGACGACCTCCTCGACCATCGGGTTGTCAGGCTTGCCGTCGCCATTGGGATCATCGGCGGCCTTGATGCGGCGCTCGAGGTCCGGGATCACGCCATAGGCCAGCTCGCCGGCCCGGGCGAGGTTGCCGGTGCGCTGCGCCAGGTCGAGATCGGTGCGGGCCTTGTCGAGCTCTTCCTTGAGCTTCTGGCTGCCCTGCATGCGCTCTTTCTCGGCCTGCCAGCGGGCGCTGAGCCCGTTGGCCTGCTCCTCAAGGTCGGCGAGTTCCTGCTCGAGGCGGCCGAGCCGGGTCTTCGACCCGTCATCGGTTTCCTTCTTGAGGGCCTCGCGCTCGATCTTGAGCTGCATGATGCGCCGATCGAGCTCGTCGAGTTCCTCGGGCTTGCTCTCGGCCGCCATGCGGAGGCGCGCCGCGGCCTCGTCGATCAGGTCGATGGCCTTGTCGGGGAGGAAGCGGTCGGCGATGTAGCGCTTGGACAGCGTCGAGGCGGCGACGATCGCGGCATCCGAGATGCGGATGCCGTGGTGCAGTTCGTACTTTTCCTTGAGGCCGCGCAGGATCGAGATGGTGTCCTCGACCGTCGGCTCGTCGACGAAGACGGGCTGGAAGCGACGAGCCAGCGCGGCGTCCTTTTCGACGTGCTTGCGATACTCGTCGAGCGTGGTGGCGCCGACGCAGTGGAGTTCACCGCGGGCGAGGGCCGGCTTCAGGAGGTTCGATGCATCCATCGCGCCATCGGCCTTGCCGGCGCCGACCAGGGTGTGCATCTCGTCGATGAACAGGATGATCTGGCCGTCCGCCGCCGAAATTTCGTTGAGCACGGCCTTCAGCCGCTCCTCGAACTCACCGCGATACTTCGCACCGGCGATCAGGGCGCCCATGTCGAGCGACATCAGCGTCTTGCTCTTCAGCGATTCGGGCACATCGCCATTGACGATGCGGATGGCGAGGCCCTCGACGATGGCGGTCTTGCCAACGCCGGGCTCGCCGATCAGCACCGGGTTGTTCTTGGTGCGACGCGACAGCACCTGCACGGTGCGGCGGATTTCCTCGTCGCGGCCGATCACCGGATCGATCTTGCCCTCGCGGGCGGCGGCGGTGAGGTCGCGGGCGTATTTCTTGAGGGCATCGTAAGCGTTTTCGGCCGAGGCGGAATCGGCGGTGCGGCCCTTGCGGATTTCGTTGATGGCCTCGTTCAGCGTCTGCGGGGTAAGGCCGGCCGAGGCGAGGATCTTGCCCGCGTCGGTGTCCTTTTCGACGGTGAGCGCCAGCAGCAGCCGCTCGACGGTGACGAACGAGTCGCCGGCCTTCTGCGCGGCGCTCTCGGCGGTCTCGAAGACGCGGGCGAGCTCGCGGCCCAGATAGAGCTGGCCGGCGTCGCCGGACACTTTCGGGATGCGCTTGATCGCCGCTTCGGTCTCGGCCCGCGCGATGCGCGCGTCGCCGCCAGCCTTGGTGATGAGCCCGGCCGACATGCCTTCGTCGTCGTCGAGCAGCACCTTGAGCAGGTGGATCGGGGCGAATTGCTGGTGGCCCTGCCCGAGCGCCAACTGCTGCGCATTCTGGATAAAGCCGCGCGCGCGCTCGGTATACTTTTCGATGTTCATTCAACTCTCCTCTCTGGCCCGCCGGAGCCGCCCTCGATGAGGCACGTCGCCAGCGTCTGAAGCGTTGATCTGGCTCAAGGGCCAACGGGGCCCGAAGACTGATCAGGGAGTGGATGCCCGCTCTGCGGCGCTATCGGCTCCCGCGTGAGATATGGGCATGGTTTTCGAAACGAAAAGGCCGGGATTGCTCCCGGCCTTTCCAATTCGCATGCGAGGCGGTTCGAGTCACTCTGCCGGGGTCGTGCCCACGGTGAGGAAGGCCGGCAGTTCGCCGACATCGGGCTGCGGCGCACCAGCGGGATCGCCGCCTTCGGTGCCGCCGCGCGAACGGCGGCGGGGACGGCGGTCACGGCGGCGCGGAGCATCGCCATCGGCGGCCGGAGCGTCACCACCCTCGGCCTGGGCCTGCGCCTCGGCCGGCTGGGCCTCGACGGCATCGGCCTGCGGCTGCTGCTGTTCGACGTAGTGCTGCTGCGGCTGCTGGTTGCCGCTGTTGCCGTTGCCATTACCGCCAGCGTTCTGCTGCTGGGGCGGGAAGGGGGCACGCGGCTCGGGCGACGCAAACCGATCGTTCATCGGCGTGAAATCGTCGTCGTAATCGTCCTCTTCCTGCACTTCGCCCCGCACCTGCGCCTGCTGCGCCTGCTGGGCGGCGGAGATGATGCGGAAGTAGTGCTCGGCGTGCTGGAGATAGTTCTCGGCCATGACGCTATCGCCCGAGGACTGCGCATCGCGGGCGAGCTGCAGGTATTTCTCGGCGATATGGGCGGCGTTGCCGCGCACCTTCACATCGGGGCCGTTACTCTCGTAGTTGCGACTCAACGGGTTGCCGTGCTTGCGGCCGCCATTGTTGTTGCGCCCGCGAGAGCGGTTCTTGTTGTTGTTCTGCTGGTTTGGTCTCATCGTCTCTTTTCAAGCCTTGGAAAAGAACACTAAGGCAACATCTGGCCATCGGGCACTGTAATCAGGTGCGGGTTCAATCCGCCTTGCATCAGGCAGCCCCTCGTGAGGGTTGCGGCCTTCAGTCTGCAGTGCCTGAGCTATCGACGATTGAACCACTTTGAGGCCCATCGCAGCGAACCGGTTCCTCCACCGAGTGTCGCGCTGCCAGTATGCAGCTTGCAGATGAGCGGGTGGCCATCACCTTGGTGCGGGCAACCCGCGCCTTTGACAGCAATACGAACCTATCTGGTTCGCCCCGGTATTCCAAGCACAAAATATGGGACGTCCCGGCCGGACCTCAAGAGGCAGGCTCGATGCGGGCCACAACCATCCGTTCGTGCCCCCCCAGATCGTGGCCGACCTCGATGCGATTGAAGCCGGATGCGGCGAGGATGCCGGTGACATCCTTCCCCTGCCCGGTGCCGATTTCGAGCAGCAGGACGCCATCCGGCGTCAGGTGCGCTGCGGCGTCCCGGGCGATGGCGCGATAGGGACGGAGGCCGTCCGGGCCGCCATCGAGGGCGAGGCGCGGATCGTGGTCGCGGACCTCGACCATCAGCGTCTCGATGGCGGCGCTCTCGATATAGGGCGGGTTGGAGACGATGAGGTCGAAGCGTTCGTCCGGCTTGACAGGATCGAACCAGGAGCCCTGGCGGGTCTCGAAGCGCTCGATCACCGAGTGGCGGCTCGCGTTGAAGCGGGCCATGTCGAGCGCTTCGCTGGACAGGTCGACGGCGATGGCGCTGAGGTCGGAAAACTCGGTAAGGAGCGCGATCGGGATGCAGCCGCTGCCGGTGCCGAGGTCGAGGATTTTCGGGTGATCGAGCGGCCCGACGATCTCGAGACCGCGCTGCACCAGCATCTCGGTTTCGGGACGCGGCACGAGGGTGGCGTCGTTGAGCCGGAAGGCGAGGCCCCAGAACCCCCGCTCGCCGATGATGCGGGCCACCGGCTCGCCCCTGAGGCGGCGCTGCGCCAGCTTTTCGAGGGCTTTCAGGTGGTCGGGCGCAGCCAGGTCACGCTCGCGGTTGACGAGGGTCAGGCGATCCATGCCGAAGGCCACTTCGGCGAAAATGCGCGCATCCAGCTCGGCAGTGTCGATGCCGGCGCGGCGAAACAGGTCGCGGACCCCCCTCCATGCAGCCCCCACCGTCAGTGTCAGGAAATGCCCTCCATTGCGGCGAGCTGCGCCGCCTGGTTCTCGGTGATCAGCGCATCGACCAGTTCGCCCAGGGCGTCCCCCGCGATGACCTTTTCTAGCTTGTAGAGCGTCAGGTTGATGCGGTGGTCGGTCACCCGGCCCTGCGGGAAGTTGTAGGTGCGGATGCGCTCCGAGCGATCGCCCGAACCGACCTGCTCCTTGCGGGAATCGGCGCGGGCGGTGTCGCGGGCATGGCGCTGCGCTTCATAGAGCCGGGCCTGCAACACCTTCATGGCAGTGGCGCGGTTCTGGTGCTGCGACTTCTGCGACGCCGTGACGACGATTCCCGAGGGGATGTGGGTGATGCGCACCGCCGAATCGGTGGTGTTGACGTGCTGGCCGCCGGCGCCCGACGAGCGCATCGTATCGATGCGGATATCGTTGGGCGCGATGTCGATCTCGATGTCCTCGACCTCGGGCAGCACGGCAACCGTCGCGGCGGAGGTGTGGATGCGGCCCTGCGTCTCGGTGGTCGGCACGCGCTGCACCCGGTGCACGCCCGATTCGAACTTCAGCTTGGCGTAGGCGCCCTTGCCCGAGATGTTGGCGGTGACTTCCTTGTAGCCGCCGACTTCGCCCGGGCTTTCCTCGAGCAGCTGGAACTTCCAGCCATTGAGGTCGGCGTAGCGCTGGTACATGCGGAGCAGGTCGCCAGCGAACAGCGCCGCCTCGTCGCCGCCGGTGCCGCCGCGCACTTCGAGGATGACGCTCTTTTCGTCCGCGGCATCCTTGGGGAGGAGGAGAATGCGGATGTTCTGGACCGCAGCCTCGATCCGGGGCTTCAGGTCCTCGATCTCGGCCTGGGCCATTTCCGCCATCTCGCGATCGCCGGCTTTCAGCAGATCCTCGGCATCGGCGAGGTTCTGCACCATCTTCTGGTAGGCCTGGATGGGGCGAACCACCGGCTCGAGTTCGGCATATTCCTTGGAAAGGCGAACGTAGTCTTCGGCGGACGGACCGGACGCCAGCGCCGCCTCGATGGAATCGAAGCGTTTGGTCATGGTGTCGAGCTTGTCTTGGGGGAGTGTCGGCATGGGGCTCTAGATAACGAGCCCCTGGCGGTCTGCCCAGCCCAGAAGCAGTTCGCGGATCGATGGACCGGACGCGCCTTCGGCCAGGGCGACATCGATCGCCTCGCGGATCGGCTTCAGGTCGAGCCCGAGGATCATCTCCTTGATCGGGCCGATGGACGGCGGGCTCATCGACAGCTTGGTCATGCCGATGGCGAGCAGCGCGAGTGCCTCGACGGTGCGGCCGGCCAGTTCGCCGCACATGGTGAGCGGCACATTGTACTTCCGCGCCATGTCGACGATGTGCTTGAGCGCCCGCAGCCGCGGCAGTGCGATCGGGTCGTAGGCCTTGGCAACGCGCGGGTTACCGCGGTCGGCGGCGGTGAGGAACATGACGAGATCGTTCGAGCCGATCGAGACGAAATCGGAAATCGGCAGTACCTGGTCGAGCTCGAACAGCAGCGACGGCACCTCGATCATGGCGCCCAGTTCGAGCTTGGAGGGCACCGGCCGGCCCTCGCGCTTCAGCCGCTCGACTTCCTTGTCGACGACGATGCGGGTCTGCTTGAACTCCCAGGCGTCGGTGACCATGGGCACAAGAATCTTCATCGGGCCGCCATTGGCTGCCTGCAGCAGCGCGCGGATCTGGATGCGGAGCAGCCCCATCCGGTCGAGCGCCAGCCGCAGCGAGCGGAAGCCCATGGCCGGGTTTTCCTCGGCCTCCGAGCGGAGGTAAGGAATGACCTTGTCGCCGCCGATATCGAGCAGCCGGAAGACGATGGGCTTGCCTTCGGTAAGGCGGATCGCCTCCGAGTAGAGCTCGACCTGCTCCTTGAGGCGCGGCAGCCGCGAGGCGATCATGAACTGCAGTTCGGTGCGGAACAGCCCGACGCCGGCGGCGCCCGTGTCCTCGAGCATCGGCAGGTCGGCGACGAGACCGGAATTGTGCAGCAGCGTGATTTCGACGCCGTCGCGGGTACAGGCCGGCTTGTCCTTGAGTTCGCGGTAGTGGGCGCGCCGCTTGGCCGAGAGCCGGACCTTGTCGACATACACCTGGATCATGTCCCGCGTCGGCCGCAGGTGCACCGTGCCGGTGGGCGCATCGACGATGATGTCGTCGCCCGCCTCGCACAGCGACACGATGTTCTGCGCCTGGCCGACGGCGACAAGGCCGAGCGACTTGGCGACGATGGCGACGTGCGAGATCGCAGCGCCCTCTTCGAGCACCACAGCACGCAGGCGGGTGCGATCGTATTCGAGCAGGTCGGCCGGCCCCATGTTGCGGGCGACGAGCACGGCGTTCTCGGGTAGCTCCTTCTTGCCCATGGCATTGCCGTCGCCCGTGAGGATACGCAGCAGCCGGTTGGCAAGGTCGTCGAGGTCGTGCAGGCGGTCGCGGATATAGGGATCGGTCTGCCGCATCATGCGGGCGCGGGTGTCGTTCTGCACCCGCTCGACGGCGGCCTCGGCGGTAAGGCCGTTGTCGATCGCCTCGGTCAGCCGGTCCACCCAGCCGCGATCGTGCGCGAACATGCGGTAGCTCTCGAGAATTTCCCGGTGATCGGAGAAATTCTGCATGTCGCCGTGGCTGAGCATGTCGTCGATCGACAGGCGCATCTTGTCGAGCGCCTCGCGCAGGCGGGTCAGCTCGACCTCGGTATCCTCGGCGACGAAGTTGGTGACGACGACGCGCGGATCGTGCAGCACGACCTTGCCCAGCGCCACCCCGTCGGTGAAGCCATTGCCGTTGAAGGTGCGCGGCCGGCGCAGGTCGATGTCCTGGCCCGGCTTGATCAGGGCGTCGAAATCGGCGGTCGACATCATCTC
Source organism: uncultured Hyphomicrobiales bacterium (assembly GCA_903842455.1). Lineage (GTDB taxonomy): Bacteria > Pseudomonadota > Alphaproteobacteria > Rhizobiales > Devosiaceae > Devosia_A. The sequence goes on from CAIMLX010000159.1 coordinate 7,991, forward strand.
GGCGAGCAGCGTCGCCGTGGTGAGCATCGCCTCGATCTCGTCCTCGCCATAGGAGTGGGCCTCGCGGTTCTGCACCACGAGGACGCCGAGCGTCTGGCCGGAACGCAGCACCGGCACGCCGAGAAAGGCGAGGAAAGCCTCCTCGCCGGTTTCAGGCCGGTAGGCATAGGCGGGGTGGAGCGAGGCGTTGTCGAGGCTGAGCGGCTCGGCCTGCCGGGCGATGAGGCCGACGAGGCCCTCGCCCAGCCGCAGCGTCGTCGAGTGCACGGCCTCGGGCTTGAAGCCGCGGTTGGCGAACAGCTCGAGGGCATCGTCGTCGCGCAGCACGTAGAACGAGCAGACGTCGGCGTGCATGTTGCCGGCGATGAGGCCGACGATCTTGTCGAGCCGGGCCTGCGGCGCAAGATGCTCCGCCATGGTTTCGCGCAGTTGCTTCAGGAGCACGCGCGGCCCGCTTATCGATGTCGCCATCTCGTTCGCCCGACGGCCCCGCGCCGCCTTAAGGCCCGGGGCATCCGTCAAGCGAGCGGGCCTCAGGCGTCCTGTCTATCCAACCCGTAATACGTATGGAGGGCCCGAACCGCAAGCTCGGCATACTCGTCATCGATCAGCACCGAAGTCTTGATCTCCGAAGTGGTGATCAACTGGATGTTGATCGACTTGTCGGCCAGCGCCTTGAACATGCTGGCGGCGACCCCCGCATGGTTGCGCATACCCACGCCCACCACCGAAACCTTGGCGCCGCCCTTGGCGGTATTGAGGGTGCGATATTCGAACTTGCCGGCCGCGCTGGCGGCCTCGAGCGCCTTGATCGCCTTGTCGTGCTCGGCATCGGGCACGGTGAAGGTGATGTCGGTGGTGGCGCCATCCTCGGAGATATTCTGCACGATCATGTCGACGACGATCGACTCGTCGGCGAGCGAGCCGAAGATCGCCGCGGCGACGCCCGGCCGGTCCTTCACGTCGCGCAGCGTGATCTTGGATTCGGCCCGCGCCAGCGTGACGCCCGAAACGATCTGCTTTTCCATGATCTCTTCCTCATCGCATACGAGCGTGCCGGGAACGCCCGGCGTACCATCGGGCGCAATCTGCGGCGCATCCGGGTCATCGAAGGTGGAGCGGACGGTGAGGCGCACCTTGTGCGCCATCGCCATCTCGACCGAACGGATCATCAGCACCTTGGCGCCGAGCGAGGCCATTTCCAGCATCTCTTCGAACGAGATCTTGGAGAGGCGCTTCGCCTTGGGGGTGATGCGCGGGTCGGTGGTGTAGACGCCGTCGACGTCAGTGTAGATGTCGCAGCGATCGGCCCCGACGGCTGCCGCGACCGCCACGGCCGAGGTGTCCGAGCCGCCACGGCCCAGCGTCGTCACCCGGCCCGACGGCGCGATGCCCTGGAAGCCGGTGACCACCGGGACCACGCCCTGCGCCATCTGCTCACGCAGGTTGGTGGGGTCGATCTCGACGATGCGGGCGGCGCCATGCGCGTCGTCGGTGCGGATCGGCACCTGCCAGCCCTGGAAGGAGCGCGACGGGATGCCCATTTCGCTGAGCACGATGGCCATCAGCCCGGCGGTAACCTGCTCGCCCGAAGCGACGACGGCGTCGTACTCACGCGCATCGTGGAGCTTCGATGCCTCGTTGACCCAGCCGACCAGCTCGTTGGTCTTGCCGCTCATGGCGGAGACGACGACGGCAACTTCGTGGCCGGCATCGACCTCGCGCTTCACGTGCCGCGCCGCCTGCCGGATGCGCTCGACGGTGGCAACGGACGTGCCACCGAACTTCACTACGATACGGCCCAAGGCCCCTACCCCGACTTTGCCCGCCAGAACCGGCGGGTACGCTCAAGAATTGGGCAGGGGATGTGCCACAGATGGTGACGGGAGGCAACGGGGGGTGACGCTGTCACCACTGCCTCCCAACATCGTCCCCTCCCCCCTTGGCGGGGGAGGGTAGCGGAGCTCGGAGCGAAGCGACGTAGCGCAGCTAGGGAGAGGGGGTCAGCGTGGGTATGGGATCGTGACTTGTTCGGACGCTGACCCCCTCTCCCTGGTTACGCTAGGCGGCGAGCCGCCAAGCTTCACCACCCTCCCCCGCCAAGGGGGAGGAGACGATGTGGGGAGGCAGTGCGCTACTTCGCGCTCTTGCCTCGCGCCCTGCGTGGGCCGATAACCCACCTATGACCGACACGACCATCAATACCGACGAGATCGCCAAGTTCGCGGCTATGGCGGACGAGTGGTGGGATCCCAAGGGAAAGTTCAAGCCGCTGCACAAGTTCAACCCGGTGCGGCTGGGCTATGTGCGCGACAATGCCATCCGCCACTTCGGCAAGGACGGCTCGGTGCGCCGGCCGCTTGAGGGGTTGAAGGTGCTCGATATCGGTTGCGGCGGTGGCTTGCTGAGCGAGCCGCTGACCCGGCTGGGCGCGTCGGTCACCGGCATCGATGCGGGCGAAAAGAACATCGCGATCGCCGAGCTGCATGCCGAGCAGTCGGGGCTGGCGATCGACTATCGCGCCGTGACGGCCGAGAGCGTGGCGGCGGCGGGCGAAACCTTCGACATCGTGCTCAACATGGAAGTGGTGGAGCATGTCGACAATGTGCCGCTCTACATGAAGAGCTGCGCCGAGCTGACGGCGCCGGGCGGGCTGAATTTCACCGCCTCGATCAACCGCACGCCGCGCGCCTTCGCGCTGGCCATCGTCGGGGCCGAATACGTGCTCGGCTGGCTGCCGCGCGGCACGCATGACTATCGCAAGTTTCTCACCCCCGACGAGATCGGGGCGCTGCTGAAGCGCAACGGGCTCACGGTGGTTGAACAGGTGGGCGTCGTCTTCCACCCGATTGCAGACGAATGGCGGCAGAGCCGCGACACCGGCATCAACTACATGGTGCTGGCGGAACGGCCGGCCACATAAGGCCCTGCGCCAGTAATGCCGCGCTCGTGAAACGCAACCGTACCGATGGGTACGGTTTCGCCCTCCCGCTCCGGACGGATTTGCGCTAAGAGGGAGAAAACGCCGGACAACCGGCCAGCCCCCGAGGATGTCATGCCCACTTATCGCTCCCGTACCACCACCCATGGCCGCAACCAGGCCGGTGCCCGCGGCCTCTGGCGCGCCACCGGCATGAAGGACGGCGACTGGGACAAGCCGATCATCGCGGTGGTCAACTCGTTCACCCAGTTCGTACCCGGCCACGTGCACCTCAAGGACCTCGGCCAGCTGGTGGCGCGCGAGATCGAGGCTGCCGGCGGCGTGGCCAAGGAGTTCAACACCATCGCGGTCGATGACGGCATCGCCATGGGTCACGACGGCATGCTGTACTCGCTGCCGAGCCGTGACCTGATCGCCGACAGCGTCGAGTACATGGTCAACGCGCACTGCGCCGACGCCATGGTCTGCATCTCCAACTGCGACAAGATCACGCCGGGCATGCTGAACGCGGCGATGCGCATCAACATCCCGGTGATCTTCGTTTCGGGCGGCCCGATGGAAGCCGGCAAGGCGATGGTGAAGGGCAAGCTGCAGGCCCTCGACCTCGTCGATGCCATGGTGATGGCCGCCGACGAGAGCTATTCCGACGCCGAAGTGCAGAAGATCGAGGAGGCCGCCTGCCCGACCTGCGGCTCGTGCTCGGGCATGTTCACCGCCAACTCGATGAACTGCCTCACCGAGGCACTGGGCCTCAGCCTGCCGGGCAACGGCACGACGCTCGCCACCCACTCCGACCGCAAGCGGCTGTTCCAGGAGGCCGGCCACCTGATCGTCGACATCGCCCGCCGCTACTACGAGGAGGACGATACCTCGGTGCTGCCGCGCTCGATCGCGACCAAGGCGGCGTTCGAGAACGCCATGGCGCTCGATATCGCCATGGGCGGTTCGACAAACACGGTGCTGCACATCCTCGCGGCCGCTCATGAGGGTGGCGTGGATTTCACCATGGACGATATCGACGCGCTTTCCCGGAAGGTGCCGGTGCTTTGCAAGGTCGCCCCGGCCAAGAACGACGTCCATATCGAGGACGTGCATCGCGCCGGCGGCATCATGTCGATCCTCGGGCAGCTTGACCGGGCGAACCTGATCAACCGGTCCGAACCGACGGTGCACGCCGCGACCATCGGCGACGCGCTCGACCGCTGGGACATCTCGCGCACCAACTCCGAAGCGGTGCGGAACTTCTACATGGCGGCCCCGGGCGGCGTGCGGACGACGCAGGCCTTCAGCCAGTCCAACCGCTGGACCGAGCTCGACCTCGATCGCGCCGAGGGCGCCATCCGCTCGCTCGGGCACGCGTTTTCGAAGGATGGCGGTCTCGCCGTGCTGAGCGGCAATATCGCGCTCGAAGGCTGCATCGTGAAGACGGCGGGCGTCGACGAGTCGAACCTGCAGTTCTCAGGCCCGGCCCGCGTGTTCGAGAGCCAGGACGCGACCGTCAAGGCGATCCTGAGCAACGAGGTGAAGGCCGGCGACGTGGTGGTGATCCGCTACGAGGGGCCGCGCGGCGGCCCGGGCATGCAGGAAATGCTGTACCCCACGAGCTACCTGAAGTCGCGCGGGCTCGGCAAGGCCTGTGCGCTACTGACCGACGGCCGCTTCTCGGGCGGTACCTCGGGCCTGTCGATCGGCCACGTTTCGCCCGAAGCGGCGGAAGGCGGTGCGATCGGGCTGGTGCGCAACGGCGACATCATCGACATCGACATCCCCAACCGCTCGATCAGCCTGCGCATCTCGCCCGCCGAGATGGAGGCGCGCCGAGCCGAGCAGGACCAGAAGGGCTGGAAGCCGGCCGAGCCGCGCAAGCGCAACGTCTCGACCGCCCTCAAGGCCTACGCCCACTTCGCCACCAGCGCCGCCAAGGGCGCCGTGCGCGACCTGAGCAAGCTGCGCGACTAGGGGACTGAGGGGCGAACGGCAAAGGGCGGGTCGATGCGACCCGCCCTTTGCGTTTCTGGATGAGGCTCAGCTCAGCGTATTGAAATCCTCGTCGCTGAGCTCGATGGCCGCCGCCGCGACGTTCTCCTCGAGGTGCTTCACCTTGCCGGTGCCGGGGATAGGCAGCATCACTGGCGAGCGCTTCAAGGCCCAGGCGAGCGAGATCTGGCTCGGGGTGGCGCCGTATTTCCTCGCGATTGCCTGCACCTTGTCGCCGGCCCCGCCTTCGCCGCCGAGCGGCGCCCAGGGGATGAAGCCGATGCCGTTCTGCTCGCAATAGTCGAGCACCGCGTCGGAGCCGCGCGCGCCCGGGTTGTAGCGGTTCTGCACGGTGGCGACGGGGAAGTATTTCTGCGCCGCCTTGATGTCCTCGACGCTGACCTCGCTGAGGCCGGCATGACGGATCAGGCCGGCCTTGAGGAAGCGGGCAATCGCGTCGAACTGCTCGTTGGCCGGCACCTTGGAATCGATGCGGTGCAACTGCCACAGATCGATGCGCTCGAGCTTCAGGCGGCGCATGCTCATGTGCACTTCCTGCTCGAGATATTCGGGACGGCCGACCTGGTGCCAGGCATTGGGGCCGGTGCGGGTAAGGCCGGCCTTGGTGGCGACGACCAGCCCAGCCTTGTACGGCGACAGCACTTCGCCGATCAGCCGCTCGCTGACTTCGGGGCCGTAGCTGTCGGCGGTGTCGATGAAGTTGATGCCGAGTTCGGGCGCGCGGGCGAGGGTGCGCTTCGCCTCTGCTGGATCGGCAGGCTCGCCCCAGATGCCCTTGCCGGTGATGCGCATGGCGCCGAAGCCGAGGCGGTTGACGACGAGGTCGCCGCCAATGGCGAAAGTGCCCGAAAGGGCGGCGTTGGGAGTGGTCATGAGGGGGTCTCTGGTCTGCGGGAGGGAGTGCGCAGTGTGACTCCATCGGTGAGGGACGATGAAGCTGGACGTTTGGGTAGGTGTCGGGGAGTGCAAGGCACGGCGCCTTGCGACTACCCCCTCTCCTCAGTTTCGCTAACTCGCTTCGCTCGCAGCTTGCTGCCTAGCGGAACTGAGGAGAGGGGGTAGCCTTGCCAGTCCCGCCCTAATTCGCCTCTTCGGGCAACTGCGGCAGGGGCAGGAAGTCGACGCCGTCGTCGATCAGTTCGGCGACTTCGTCGCGGGTGGCTTCGCCATAGATGCCGCGCGCGTCGGCTTCCTTGAAGTGGATCTTGCGGGCTTCGTCGGCGAATCTGTCGCCCACGTAGTCGGCCTCGCTCGTCACCTTCTTGCGCATGGCGCGGAGGAACTGGCGGATCTCCGACTGCAGCGGGTGGCCGGTGCTGACGGAGATCTTGTCGGAGCTCATGCGATTGACGGCCGGCGCCATCAGCGCCTTTTCGACCTTCACCGAGCCGCAGACCGGACAGGTGACGATGCCGCGGGCGTGCTGGTCGTCATAGGCTTCGGCCGAGCGGAACCAGGCGTCGAACTTGTGCTGGTTGGCGCAGGCGAGCGAGTAGGTGATCACGCGGGGGTATCCTCGCGGGTGGTGACCGTACCACCCGGCGGGGCCACGGTTATCGAGAAAGGCCGTGCGTTGGCAAGCGCCGGGACCTTGCCGCGGGCTTCGTCCACAGCGGCGAGGTCGATATCGGCAATGGCGATGCCGGGACCGTCGCCGCCGAGTTGGGCGAGGACCTTGCCCCAAGGGTCGATGATCATCGAGTGGCCCCAGGTGGAGCGGCCGTTCTCGTGGCTGCCGGCCTGCGCCGCGGCGATGACGAACGACCCGGTCTCGATGGCCCGGGCCCGCAAGAGCACTTCCCAATGCGCCTCGCCCGTCGGCACGGTGAAGGCGGCCGGCACCGAGATGACCTCGGCGCCGGCTTCGGCGAGGGCGCGGTGCAGTCTAGGGAAGCGCACGTCGTAGCAGATAGTCATGCCCAGCCGGAAACCCGGAGCATCGGTGACGACGGACGCATCGCCGCCGGCATAGGTCTCGCTCTCGCGATAGTTGCGGAGCCCGGGCAGCGTGGCGTCGAACAGGTGGATCTTGTCGTAGGTGGCGGCGATGCTGCCATCGGGCCGGAACAGCACCGAGCGGTTGGCGAAGCGGCCATCGGGCAGCGCTACGGCGAGCGAGCCGAGATGCAGCGTCACGCCGAGCTTTCTTGCGATGCCGGCAGCCCGCTCGATCGCCGGGTTGCCGTCCCAGGGCCCGGCCACGGCACGCAGACCCTCGCGGTTTTCGGCGAACACCACGCTGACTTCGGGCGACAGCAGGTAGGTCGCGCCCTGCCCCGCCGCGTCGGTGGCGAGCGCCTCGAACTGGTCGAGATTGGGGCCGGGCTGGGTGCCCGAGTTCATCTGCAGGGCGGCGACGCGCATATCGGTTCAGTCCGCCAGCAGCGGATCCAGTTGGCCGCGACGCTCGAGCGCCGCCATATCGTCATAGCCCCCGACATGGGTCTCGCCAATGAAGATCTGCGGCACCGTACGACGGCCATTGGCGCGCTGCACCATGGCCTGGCGAACGTCGGGATCGCCGGCGTCGACTTCATCGAATGCGACCCCCTTCTGGGAGAGGAGGGATCTGGCGGCGTGGCAGTAGGGGCACCAGCCGGTTGTGTAGATTTCGACCTTTTTCATGGTTGTTCGGGTGTTCCTGAGGGAGCCGGGATGGATGCTATGTGGTGGTTTCCTGACCGACGACAACCCGGGCAAAGCTGATCACGTCGACTTTCTCCGCCCCCGCCCGGGTTAGGGTGCGGGTGACGGCAGCGATGGTCGAGCCCGTGGTGATGACGTCGTCGACGAGAACGATGCGCCGGCCGCGCAGCTTCGCGGTCAGGTCGGGGTGGGGGCGGAAAGCGCCGGCGACGTTGCGATGCCGCGCCTCGCGGCTGAGGCCGACCTGCTGGCGGGTCGGGCGGTGCCGCGTCACCAGCCCCGGTTCGACCGGCATGCCGGTGAGGCGGCCGAGTGCCCGGGCCAGTTCGGTCGACTGGTTGTAGCGCCGGCCGAGCTGCCGCCAGCGGTTGAGCGGCACCGGCACGAGTACCGCGTCCTCGCCCCATAGCTCATGCCCGGCGCGATGCATCAGCCGGGCGCAGAAGCCGGCCAGTTCCGGCCGGTCGCCGTACTTGAGACGCGAGACGACCGCCCGGGCCACTGCGTTGTAGAGCACTGCCGACCGCGACCGCTCGAAGGGCGGCGGCTCGGCTATGGCCTCGGCCGACAGCGCGCCGGGACCGGGATCGTGCTGGAACGGGATGCCGAGGCGTGGGCAATAGGGCCCGGTGACCGGCCGGAGCCTGCCGAAGCAGCCAGCGCAGAGCGCATCGGCCGAAGCGATCGGGGCGCCACAATCGAGGCAGGTGGGCGGATAGAGCAGGTCAAGCCCCTGGGCCACGAGCTGGCGGCTGAGGCGCAGCAGCGTCGTCCCCACCCCCCCGGTTTTGACAAGCTCGCCCTCGCTCTCCATAAGCGGCACCTTACAGCAACGGCCGAGCCTGACCATGCCCCCCCTGCCCCCGAAGGTTTTCGACCGCGACCTGATCGCCCGGCACTTCGCGCGACGGGACGGCGCCGACGACTTCGTCACGCGGCTGGCCCTCGACGACCTGGCGTCGCGCCTGATCACCGTGACACGCGACTTCGAGGCGGCACTGATCCTGGCGCCCGATGCGCGCGCGCTACCGGTAATGGGCCGCTCGGCCAACGGCATCTTCGACTTCGAGCGGGCAGCGACGGTCGTGGCGTCGGCGGGTGCGACGCTGGTCGACCCCGAGACGCTGGCGCTGCCGCGCACCGATTACGACCTCATCGTCTCGATCCTCGACCTGACGGTGGTCAACGACGTGGTCGGCTTCCTCGCGCGGCTGCGGCGGCACCTGCGGCCGGATGGGCTGTTCATGGCTGTCGCGGTGGGCGGCGCCAGCCTCAACGAGTTGCGCGAGGCCTGGCTGACGGCCGAAGCGGAGGTCTCGGGCGGGGCGTTCGCGCGGGTGGCGCCCTTCATCCCGCTCGCCGAGGCAGGCGGGCTGCTGCAGCGCGCCGGCTTCACCCTGCCGGTGACCGATGTCGAGACCCATACGGTGCGCTACGGGCACCCGCTGAAGCTGATGGCCGAACTGAAGACGCTGGGCGCACAGAACCCGCTGGCCGAGAGACCCGGCCGCCCGGTGACGCGGCGGCTGCTGCAGGTGGCGACCGAAGCCTACGGCGCTCTCGCCATGGACGCCGACGGGCGGGTGCGGGCGACGCTGGAGCTGATCTGGATGAGTGGCTGGGCTCCGCACGAGAGCCAGCAGAAGCCGGCCCGCCGCGGCAGTGCCACGGTAAGCCTGAAGGACGTGCTCGAAAAGAAGGGCTAGTTGCCGGCGTTGTTGAGCGCGGTACCGGCTTTGGTGGAGACGGTGTTGAACATGCCGCTCAGGCTGCCGCCGAACGCTGTCAGGGCGACGATGGCGCCCACGGCAACAAGCGCGGCGATCAACCCGTATTCGATTGCCGTGGCCCCTGCCTGATCGTCGGCGAAGCGACGAAATCCGCTGCTCAGTTCCTTCATGGCCGTCCCCCTAGAGCAGATCGCACAGGGCAGCGATCAGCGGTTCGTCTGCCGGGGGCATGGGGTAGTCGCGCAGGGCCTGCGGGCGCACCCATTTGAGGGCAGCATGCTCGCGAGCCACGGGCGTGCCCTGCCACTTCCGGCAGACGTAAAGTGGCATCAGAAGATGAAAGGTTTCGTAAGAGTGTGAAGCAAAGCTTATCGGTGCAAGACAGGCGGACTTGGTGAAAATACCGAGCTCTTCTTCGAGTTCGCGGATCAGCGCCGCTTCGGGGGTTTCGCCCGCCTCAAGCTTGCCGCCCGGAAATTCCCACAGGCCGGCCAGGGACTTGCCCTCCGGCCGCTGGGCGATGAGCACACGGCGGTCGGCATCGACCAGCGCCACGGCAGCCACCAGCATCAGTTGCATCAGCGACCCCAGTCCGGGGCGCGCCGGTAGGTGTAGGGATAGACCTCGCCGAAACCGAAGGACGAGTAGAGGTTGAGCGCTGGCAGGTTGTCCCCCAGCACCTGCAGCGCCGAGTGGTTGGCACCGCGCGAGCGCACCCAGTTGATCGCCGCGCTCATCGCCGCCCGGCCATAGCCCATGCCGCGGGCCGAAGGATGGGTGACGACGTTGAGGTAGATGCCCATGCCGCTCGCCACGCAGGCCAGCACCGCCGCCACCGGCAATCCGGCCTTGTGGTAGACCAGCACGCCCTGGCACTCGCAGGCGATCTGCCCGATGATCTGGGCCAGGACCTCGATGGTCTCGGTCGAATAGCCCGACATGTGGCCCTGCGCCTTGTACCACTCGGGATCGGTGGGGTCGAAATAGCGGGTGGTGTACTCGACCGGGAAGTCGACGTCCGGCATCTCCATCGCCATCACGATCGAGGGCTCGAACTCCTCCCACTGCAGACCGTCGAGCACGTCCACGATCTCGGGCGGCGTAAGCGGCGTGACCCGGAACACCGGCGCGATGCCGTGACTGGCGGACAGCTCGACCAGGCGCTGCAGGCGCTGCTCGGCATAGGCGCCATCGGACAGGTCGAGGCAGTGGATCGAGTTGGCGCGCTTGGTGTAGCCGCGCGCATAGCGCCACAGCCACAGCCCGTCATGCGCCTGCTTCAGGCTGGGCCAAGCGGTAAGGGTGGCCCCTTCGATCTGACTGACGCTCAGCGGGACCATCAGGACCGGTAGTCGCCGTTGATGGTGATGTAGCCGTGCGTCAGGTCGCAGGTATAGACCGTCGCCCTGCCCTGCCCCAGGCCAATGCCAACGGTAATCTCGACGTCCTCGTTCTTCATGTAGGCCGAGGTTTCCGCCTCGCTGTAGTTCGGGTCGCGCTCGCCATCGGTGGCGACCCGGATAGCGCCGAAGCTGATCGCCAGGCGGTCGCGGTCGGCCGGCTCGCCCGCCTTGCCGACGGCCATCACGACGCGGCCCCAGTTGGCGTCTTCGCCGGCGATGGCGGTTTTCACCAGCGGCGAGTTGGCGATCGACTGCGCGATGCGGAAAGCGCTGCGGTCGCTCTCGGCCCCCTCGACATGCACGGTGACCATCTTGGTCGCGCCTTCGCCGTCGCGGACGACGTGGATCGCCAGTTCATGCAGCACATCGCCCAACGCCTCGCTGAACACGGCGGCGCGCGGGTCGTCGGGAGAGGTGATCGGCTCGATGCCGGCCTTGCCCGTCGCGAACACCAGGCACGTGTCGGAGGTCGAGGTATCGCTGTCGACGGTGACGGCGTTGAAGCTCCTGTCGATGGCCGGCTGCAGCAGACCCTTCAGCACCGCCGCACTGATCGGCGCGTCGGTGAACACGAAGCTCAGCATCGTCGCCATGTCGGGCGCGATCATCCCCGAACCCTTGGCGATCCCCGAGATGGACACCGGCACGCCGTCGAACTCGACGGTGGCGGTCGCGACCTTGGCGAAGGTGTCGGTAGTCATGATCGCCTTGGCGGCGTCCATCCATGGACCGGGCGCGAGGCGCGCCTTGAGGTCATCGGCGACGCCGGAGAATTTTGCGGCCTGCAGCGGTTCGCCGATCACCCCGGTGGAGGCAAGGAATATCTCGGCGGCGTTCACGCCCAGCGCCTTCGAGACGATGTCGGCCGAGAGCTGTACCGCAGCCTTGCCCTTTTTGCCGGTGAAGGCATTGGCATTGCCCGAATTGACCAGCAGCGCCCGCGCCTTGCCGCCCGGCAGGTTGTCGCGGCACCAGTCCACCGCGGCCGACGGGCATTTCGACCGGGTGAGGACGCCGGCCACCACCGTGCCCTCGTCCATCTCGACGAGCAGCACATCGGTGCGATTCTTGTACTTGATGCCCGCTTCGGCGGTCGCGAAGCGAACGCCCGCGATCTGCGGCAGCTCCGGATACTCGGCCGGAGCGAGCGGGGAAACGGGGTGAGCCATGATGCATCCTCACTGGCCTGCTTTTGGTCCACCCGTTTGCCCCAACCCTCGCTCCCGCGCAAGCCGAGATTGGTCGGCGCGCGGCAGCAGCGGCAAACAAAAAGGGCGCCACATGGGCGCCCTTAAGAGGTTTGCTGCGGCGGATTACTGGCCGCCGTCGGACTGCGCATTCACCTGGGCGGCGAGCGCCGCGTCGGGGATGTCCACCGCGTACTTGGCCCGGTACTCGGCCACGGCCGCATCGTAGGCGTCGTAGATCGCGGTCTGGCCGAGCTGGCCCTGCATTTCCTCGAAGGACTGCGGCGCCGTCTCGCGCTTCTCGTCGACCTTGATGATGTGCCAGCCGAACTGGCTCTGCACCGGCTCCGACACCTGGCCGATCTCGAGCATAAACGCGGCCGCCTCGAACTCGGGCACCATCTGGCCCTTGCCGAAGAAGCCCAGATCGCCGCCATTGTTCTTGCCGGACGGATCGGTGGTCTTTTCCATCGCCTCGACCTCGAACGGCTTGCCGCCGTCGAGCGCGACCTTCACGGCCTTCGCCTCGTCCTCGGTGGCGACGAGGATGTGACGGGCGTGGATTTCCTGCGCCGGGGCAAAGCTCGCGACGTATTCGTCGTAGACGGCCCTGACCGATTCCGGGGTGACTGCGGTGGCGATCTTTTCGGCAAAGAACATGCGCCGCAGCGCCTTGTCCTCGAGGAAGGTCGAGCGGGCCCTGAACTCGTCGGTCTGGTCGAGGGCGCTCTCGCGGGCGGCCGCGGCCATCACTTTCATGTCAATCAGCACGGACAGCAGGAAGGCGCGCTGCTGCTCGGGCGGCACCTGCTGCAGCTGCTGGCCGATATCCTCGGCGGCGAGCGCCAGGTCACCTTCGGTGATCTGCTTGTCGCCGACGGTGGCAATCACCGTGTTGGCGGTAGGTACTGCAGGCGCTGCCGGCTGGGCGGCGGGAGCAGCCTCGGCGGGCGTGGCTGGCGCAGCTTCGGCAGGGGCCTCGGTAGCCGGCGTGGTCGCATCCTGCGCCAGGGCGACGGGCGAGAGCGCCACGGCGGTCGTTACCAGCAGGCCGCCGACAAGGGCCTTGAGGGTGGAACGGAACCCCTTGGGGGCGGTGTTTGTCATGGGTGAAATTCTCCTCGGGATGGCGCTGGGCCCCCGGCTGGCGCAACGGCCGGGAGGTTTGGCGCATTTCCATTCCGTTGACAAGCAAAACACCCGCTCTTACATGTCCAACCACTTCAAAGAGTGTTGACGGGTAAGGACCCCGCCGCCCTGCCGGCAAGTGGCGCTGCAAGCGCCCTCCGGCCCCGCAATCAAAGGACATTTCCATGGTGCTGGCTGCAATCGCCAAGGCGATCTTCGGTTCGTCCAACGACCGCCAGGTCAAGAAGTACCTCCCTCGGGTGGCGGCGATCAACGCGCTGGAGGCCGAATATGCGAAGCTGACCGACGATCAGCTCCGGGCCAAGACCGAGGAATTCAAGGCTCAGCTCGCCGCGGGCAAGACCCTCGACGACATTCTCGAGCCGGCCTTCGCCACGGTGCGCGAAGGCTCCAAGCGTGCGCTGGGCATGCGCCATTTCGACGTGCAGCTGATCGGCGGCATGGTGCTCAACAACCGGTCCATCTCCGAGATGCGCACCGGTGAAGGCAAGACGCTGGTGGCGACGCTGGCGGTCTACCTCAACGCGCTCGAGGGCAAGGGCGTCCACCTCGTGACGGTGAACGACTACCTCGCCCGCCGCGACGCCGAGTGGATGGGCCGGCTCTACCAGTTCCTCGGCATGTCGATCGGCGTGATCGTGCACGGGCTCGACGACAGCCAGCGCAAGGCCGCCTACAACGCCGACATCACTTACGGCACGAACAACGAGTTCGGCTTCGACTACCTGCGCGACAACATGAAATACCAGCGCGCCCAGATGACGCAGCGCGGCCACCACTACTGCATCGTCGACGAGGTGGACTCGATCCTCATCGACGAGGCGCGCACCCCGCTGATCATCTCCGGCCCCTCCGCCGACCGCTCGGCGCTCTACGAGCTGGCGGACGCGCTGATCCCGAGCCTCGAGGAGGGCGACTACGACATCGACCTCAAGCAGCGCTCGGCGACCTTCACCGATGCCGGCATCGAAAAGCTCGAGATCGCGCTCAACGAGCAGGGCCAGATCAAGGAGGGCAACCTCTACGACGTCGAGAACGTCGCGCTGGTGCACCACCTGAACTCGGCCCTGCGCGCCCACAAGATGTTCGCCAAGGAAAAGGACTAC
>CAIMLX010000160.1 GCA_903842455.1 uncultured Hyphomicrobiales bacterium
CCGTCGGGCAGCTGCGCCTTCTCGAAATCGTCGACGATGGCCTCGATCCTGGCCTCGATATCGGCATCGCGCCGATGGCTGAGCGCGTAGGCGGCCGCCTCGATCCACTTGCCGATGTCCGAATCCCAGAACACCTGCACGGTGAAGCCGTTGGCATGGCGCGGAAAGCGCAGCGGCGGCGGTGGGTCGGGCAGCTTCAGGGAATCCAGCAGCCCGTATTCGCCGAGCTTCCTGTGCTGGCTGGGAATGGTGCGGGCGAGAACGGTGTCGAGCCGCTCCTTCCAGAAATCGCCTTCTAGGCGGACGTCAACAAAGCGGACCGGATGATACTGGCTCATTTCTACTCCCTCTGTCCCCGGAGCCGAGCAAGCGCCGGGGGTTCTTTGTTCAGCGCCTGGTGGATTGCCGCACGACTAGCGTGCACGGCAGGCGGCGGATGCCGCTGTGGGTATTGCCGCCGATCATGTCGACGAGCAGCCGCCCGGCTTCATGACCAAGGGCGGAAAGGTTCATGTCGATACTGGTAAGTTGCGGCCGGGCCGCGTCGGTCATGACGTTCCAGTTGTCGAAGCCGACGATCGCCACCTGCCCCGGCACGTCGATGCCCCGGTCCCGCAAGGCCTCGGCAGCGCCGCGCGCGATCTGGTCATTGCCACAGAACAAACCGTCCGGCCGTTGCGCCTCGGCTACGCCGTCGAACAGCGCCGCCACGGCATCCCTGCCCCACGCCTCGGACCACTTTCCCGAGAGGTAGTAGCCCGGATGCTCGAACTGCTCGAGCGCCAGCGCTTCGTGAAAGCCGCGCTTGCGTTCCAGCACCGCCTCGAACCGCTCGGGACCGGTGATATGCGCGAGCCGCCGGCACCCGACCTGCCGGAGATGCTCCACTGCAAGACGGGACCCGCCGGCCTCGTCCGAGATCAGCGACAGGGCGCTGTCGTCGTCGGGTTGCGAGTAGACGTAGATGACTGGCAGGCCGGGCGGTAGCGGCCCGACCGGCGGGCGCTTGTCGGCACGGCGGGCGGTGACCACAAGGCCGTCGATGCGCTTGCCCAGCAACTGGTCGAGATGCTGCCGCTCGCGCTCCGGATCGTCGGTGGCGTTGCACATGAAGATCGCGATGCCGCGATCGGCGAACTGCTCTTCCAGCGCCTGGAAGATCGGCAGGGTGAAGCGGCCGAACGAGTCGGTGGAGAGAACCCCCACCGTCATCGAGCGGGTGCGGTGCAGGCTCTGCGCCATGTCGTTGGGGCGGTAACCGATCTCGCGCGCCACCAGTTGCACCTTGTCGCGCGTTTCCTGCTTCAAGCGGCCATTGGCGTTGAGCGCCTTGGACGCCGTTCCGATCGACACGCCGGCGAGTCGCGCCACATCGCGGATCGTCGGTCCGTGCCGTCCGGTTCGGTCGATGGGGCGCTCTTCTGTCATGGATACTGTCCTACTTCACGGCGCCGTTGAGGAAGCCCGCGACGTAGTACCTTTGCAAGAGCAGATAGATGAGGACACAGGGCAGGATGGACAGGATCACGCCCGCTTGCAGCGCCCCCCAATCCACCGAACCCAGCCGCCCCGTCCGCACGCTGACCAGCATGATCGGCACGGTGAAGCTGGTCTCCTTGTTCATGAAGATCAGCGCGGAGAGGAACTCGTTCCAGCTGGCGATGAAGGCGAACAGCCCCACCGTGACGATGCCCGGTACCGCGAGCGGAAAGAAGATCGAGCGCAGCGTCTGCCACGAGTTCGAGCCATCGACCTTGGCCGCCTCTTCCAGTTCGCGCGGGATCGATTCGAACGAGTTGCGCATCAGGTAGATCGAGAACGGCAGCTGCAGGATGGTGTGCACCATGGCGAGCCCCAGATGCGAATTGGCGAGCCCGATCTTGGAAAAGGTGAGGTAGAGCGGCGTCAGCAGGGCCTGGTAGGGGATCATCAGCGGCGCCAGGAGGATGATGAACCACACTTCCTTGAACGGCATCTTGAACCGCGCCAGCCCATAGCCGGCGGGAACCGCGAGCGCCAGGCAGATGACGATGGTGAGCACCGCCACCAGCAGCGAGTTGCCGACATAGGTCCACAGCCCCGCCTGGTATTCGAACACCTTCAGGTAGCTCTCGAGGCTGAAGCTCTGCGGGATATAGGTGGGCGGGCTGGCGCGCGCTTCGTCCGGCGCCTTGATCGACGCGAGGAAGCTCAGCACCAGCGGCGCCAGCATGATGGTGGAAACGGCTATACAGATGGCGCCGACGAGATAGCCCACCGGGCGGCTCTCGCCCGCAGCGCGGGAGACATGTTCAGCGGCGGCCGGACGCACCGTACCTTCGGCGAGCGCGGTCATTGTGACGGACTCCGGTTGGAAAGGATGACCTGGAGGGTGGAGAAGACCAGCACGATGGCCGTCAGGATGATCGACAGCGCGGCGCCATAGCCCAGTTTGAAGCTGATGAAGCTGTTCTGGTAGATCCAGTAGACCGATGTGAAGGTCTGCCCGCGCGGGTTGCCGCCGGTCATGATGTAGAACTGCTCAAAGGCGAGCATCGAACCGATCACCGAGATCAGTGTGGTGAGAAGGATCACCCGGAGGCTGAGCGGCAGGATGATGTACCAGACGCGCTGCCAGTAGTTGCCGCCATCGATCAGTGCGGCTTCCCCGATCTCGCCGTTGATTGACTGGATGCCCGCGACGAACAGCAGCATGCCGAAGCCGATGACCTTCCAGGTGATCGAGATGGTGACGCCGAGCAGTGCCATGTCGGCCTTGGTGAACCACACCGCCGGCTCGGCGAGGATGCCGATATCGACGAGAATGCGGTTGAACATGCCCACCTGCTGGTCGAACAGCCAGAACCACAGCAGCGACGACGAGCCGATGCCGATGACCACGGGCAGGAAGATGATGCCGCGCGTGATCTGCCGCAGCGGCCGGTTCGGCGCCGTCAGCAGCGCCAGCGCGAAGCCCAGACCCATCAGGATGGGGGTGATGAACACGGTGTATTTCAGCGTGAACTCCAGCGCCCGCCAGAACGACTTGTCGCCGAACGCCTTCACGTAGTTCTCGAGGCCGACGAACTCGCCACCGCCCAAGAGCGACGTGTCGGTCAGCGACAGATAGACGAGCTGGGCCAGCGGCCACAGCACGAAGGCGGTGACGAACGCCAGTGCCGGCAGCACGTAGAGAAAGCCTTCGCTCTTCCGAAGCGCCCGGATCACGCTTCTTCTCCTTGTTCGATCGAAAGAAAATCCCGCGACGGCACGAGGGCCGCCGCGGGCAGGAGGAACGGGATCAGTCGGCCGCGATGGCGCGCATCGCTTCGCGTGCCCCTTCGATGGCGCCTTCGACGTCACCGTCGAACACTGCCGTCTGGATCATGGTGAGCCACGGCGACTGGTCGGCATTGACCATGTCGTTGAACTTGAACGCGTAGGGCGTCTGCCCGATGCCGACCGCCTGTGCGGTGACGATGTAGCGCGGCTCTTCCTGGAAGTACTTGTTGTCGGCGAGATCGGTGCGCGAGGGCAGGATCAGGTTCTTGGCGAGACCTTCGAGCTGCGCTTCGTCGGTCAGCTGCCACTGGATGAACTGGGTGGCGAGGTCGGCGTTCTTGGCGCCCTTCGGGATGGCGATCACGTCACCGCCGACGAAGCTCGATGCCTGGCCTTCATTGATGCCCGGCAGCGGCGCGATGCCGAAGTTCATGTCGGGTTGGTTGGCCTTCAGCGCCGAGATGGCAAAGCCGCCCGAGCCCACCATGCCGATATTGCCGGCCTCGAAGGTGGAGAAGAAGTTCGCCCCGGTATCGGCCTCCGCGCTCTCCGGGATAATCCCGGCTTCCCACATTTCCTTTAGCATGGTCAGCACTTCGACGACGCCCGGACCGTCCATGGCAGGTGCATCGCCGGAAGTCGGCAGCAGCGTCGCGCCCGAGCCCCACATCATCGGCGCCTGGGTGAAGATGTTGCAGCCGCCGCACGAGCCAGAGAAGTAGTAGCCGTAGGCGTCCGGCACCTTTTCCTTGATGGTGGTGGCGTATTCCTGCAACTGCGCGAGGGTCTTGGGCGGGCTTTCCGGATCGAGACCGGCCTTGACGAAGATATCCTTGTTGTAGAGCAGGATCGACACGTCGGGCGTGAAGCCGGTGCCGTAGAGGCGGCCCTCGTAGCTGGCGAGGTCCTTGAACGCCTGCGCCACCTTCTCCTGATTGGGATCGGCGCTGAGCGTATCGGTGAGGTCGGTCAGGAAGCCGGCCTTCATGAAGTCCGGCATGAAGATCAGGTCGAACGAGATAAGGTCCGGCACGTCGCCCGACTGCACCGACGTGGCGAGCTTGGTGACCATCTGGTTGTCGGGGATGGTGGTCAGCTCGATCTTGTCGTCGTGGCTGGCGTTCCACAGGTCGATCATGTGCTGCGCCGCGTTCGA